>NZ_AQXL01000122.1 GCF_000376225.1 Effusibacillus pohliae DSM 22757 | reverse complement strand
CTCCTCAGCCAAGACGAAAAGTGGAGCACGGGCAAAAAGTACCTGGAGGTAGATCCATACAACAAGTGGCTCAACCGACAGGCCGGGGCGCATCCAGAAGAATTCCAGGCATGAGACATTCATGCAAAATGCGGCTTTGCCCGTAGCAAACGACATACCGCATCAGGAGAGGTTGGTCAAGTGCTCTCCTTGACGAATCTCTCCTGATGCGGTTCAATTCAGCCTGGGCAAAGCCATGGACAGAGAAACTCCAACCCAAAAAGAATTTACACAAAAATCCGGACTTGACCGTTGGGATCAGATCTGTTCTTTCGATAACGCATTAAACTTATATTTATTCTTCAGTTATTTCTTATTCGTTTTGATCGGACATTGAAAGGGAAACCTGAAGATTGGCGTATACTTCCAATTCTAATACCGCTCTATTATGTATACAGTTTCTTATGGTGTCTCATCTATATCTATAGTGTGATTCAATACTTTCTCAAGCGCGGAAAGATATCCTGGGCAAAAACGCATCATACCGGTGCAAATCAGAATCGAAGCATCGAAGCCTAATGGCGTGTAAGTGTAGTGTAATATTTTCCGAATATTTTGTTCATTTCGCAAAAATGGCTCTGCGACAGTCAGCCCCCGCCGACTGTCGACCCAGAGCCATTTCCGTTTTCGTCTATGCAACCCTATGTATAAATCTCCTTATACCGCTCATAATTGTACAGCACCCGCTGGACGAAATGGCGCGTTTCCCCCACCGGGATCTGGTCGAGATGCTCCAGCGTCCCGTCCCAGGTGCCATCCTTCAGCCACGCCTCGACCCGACTGGGTCCCGAGTTGTAGGCGGCGATCGCCGCCACCCGGTTTCCCTGAAACCGCTTTTCCAGATAGGACACATACCAGCAGCCGAGCCGGATGTTGATCTCCGGCTGGGCGAGGTCTTCCGGCGTATTGTACGAAAGCCCGCTTTGCCCGGCGATCCATTCTGCCGTCTGCGGCATCAGCTGCATCAGCCCGATCGCCCCCGCCCGCGACACGTTCGTCTCCTTGAATTTGCTTTCCACGCGGACAATCGCGGCCACCAGCAGCGGGTCGATATTGAACGCAAGCGCATTTTGCTGGATGGTTTGGTAATGGTAGAGCGGATACATCCATCGCAAAATCTGCTTGGAACTGAGCATCGTCACGACAATGACAAAGATGATTCCGATCAGCGCATATCTTTTTTTCACGTGGCCGCTTTCAACTCCTCCCAGACCCGCTCCACTTGCGATCGCGTCTCTTCCAATGTTCCCCGATTGTCAATCAGGTAGTCGGCGTACGCTTTTTTTTGCTCGATCGGCATTTGCGCCCGAATGCGCCTGATCGCCTCCTCCTCCGACAGGCAGTTCCGCTGCATCAAGCGGCGCATTTGGGTGGGCTCGTCCACGTACACGACGATCACCTTGTCCATCCGCCGATACAGGCCTGTCTCGATCAGGAGCGGAACGTCGTGAATCACCGGCCGCCGCGGGTTCTCCCTAAGAAAATCGGCCGTCTGCCGATCCGCTTCTTCCCGCACCCTGGGGTGGACAATCCGGTTGAGCACTTCCCGCTGGGAAGCGTCGGAAAACACGATCTGCCCCAGTCGCACCCGGTCGATCGTCCGGTCCGCAAGCAGAATCCCCTCACCAAAATGGGCAACCAGATCGCGCCAGGCGGGACGATCCGGTTCCACCACCAGCCGGGCGATCCGATCCGCATCGACGATCGCCGCCCCCAACTGGCGAAACATATTCGACACTGTGCTCTTGCCTGTGGCGATACCGCCCGTCAACCCCGCGATCATGACTCGACCCCTTCACGAAAACATCTTCGTCAGCCCGATCAGAATCAGGATCAGGCCGGGCAAAAACGAGATCCGCCGGACAAGCGGAATCTCTGCATATTTATGTCCAATTTTCAGCCCGATGCTGATAAAAAGCATACTCATCAGCGAGATGACTACCGCGGTTGCAAGCGGCGGGTAGCCGATCAGCGACGCTCCGATACCGGCTCCGAACGCGTCCATCGACAGCGCCATCCCCAGCAGAAACGCCTCGCCGGCGCTGATCGATCCGGATTGGTCGATATCGGCCACCGACGGCGTTTTCAAAATCTGGATGACAAGCCCCAGCTTCCGCAATTCCAGTTTGAAGATGCGGGCTTCCTCCGTCCGTTTCGCAGAAATTTCCGAGACAGGTTCGATACCCTTCGTTTCCGAAAAAGCTTCGGCTCCCGTTCCGGAAACTTCCGCTCTCACACAGTTCAAGACGTCTTTCGGACAGTCGGCAACCGTCTCCCGGTTCTGTCCCCGTTTCGGATCCGGCTGGTCTTTTTGGTTCAGCATGTGAACGATCGCCCAGCCGCCGATCGCAATCAGAATGCACGCCCCGACCAGCCTCGCGCCGCCGGGAGACATAAACCGCACGATCAGCCCGCCGATGCTCATCGAAACCAGGATCATCGTGGCGGAAAGCAGCGTGACAACCACCAGCGACCACCAGGGAAACCGAATGGTTCGCAGCCCATAGGTGATGCCCACGCCAAACCCGTCCAGACTGACCGCAAACGCAAGCATAAACAGAGAAACGAACTGCACAGACTTCCCCTCCCCATATCTCGCCGGATATGGCCAGTGTATGAGAGAGGGACGGTTTCCGTGCAGCCGACCCAGCCGGTCATTGTGCGCGATACAGGCATCTCTGAAACGTGCGAACCCCGGATCGGCCGCCGGTTCAACCGGTCACTGTCGCGACACAGCCTCGCCTGCAGACCGTTGTTCGTTGCTTCGGCTGGCAGACGGGGCAATAATGCGTCCCACGCCCGCCAACGCGGATCTTTTCAATCAGGCTGCCGCATTTCGGGCATGGGCTCTTTTCTTTGCCGTACACCTGCAAACGATATTGAAACCCGCCCGTTTTTCCGTATCCGTTGACATACGATTTGACCGACGAACCGCCCAGTTCGACCGAAGCGGACAATACGTCGACAATCGCCCGGTGCAGCCGCTCGCACTGTTCCCTTGTCAGCTTGTGCCCGGCACACTCCGGGTGAATCCCCGCCTGGAACAAGACTTCATCGGCATAGATGTTGCCGATTCCCGCCACCAGGTTCTGGTCGAGCAGCAGCGCTTTGATTTTTCCGCTCCGATTTTTCAGGCTGTCGTGCAAGACTTTTGGCGTGAAACCGGCTTCCAGCGGTTCCGGGCCGATTTTGCGGAGCCCTGGGATCGCCGACAGGTCTCCTTTCGGCAGCAGGTCGAACGTGCCGAACTGCCGCACATCCTTATAGCGCAGCTCCGTGCCGTCCATAAAATGAAAAATCACATGCGTATGATTCTCCACCGGATCAGTTGCGGGGTACAGCCCGTACCGCCCTTCCATTCGCAAGTGGGACACCATCGTAAACGGGCCCACCTCGAACAGCAGGAATTTGCCGCGCCGCCCCACCCGCTCAACCGTCTGCCCTCGCAATTGGAAACAAAATTGTTCCGCATCATCCGGCGTGCGGATCAGCCGCGGCAGGGTAACGGTCACATCGCGAATCGTTTTCCCCGCCACCAGCGCCTGCAAACTGCGTCTGACCGTCTCCACTTCCGGCAATTCCGGCACCCCGTTCGCCTCCTTTCCACAATCGATGGCTACCCCAGCCGCCGGCGACTGTACAGGCACCCGCTCATAACAGCTCCCGTCGCACGCGGAGCGATCCGCTACTTCGCATCATACCAGGTGTCCCCGTATGCCACGTCGACTTTCAGCGGCACATCCAGTTTCACCGCATGTTCCATGATGTCCGGAACAAGCTGTTTCATCGTGTCCAACTCGTCCTCCGGCACTTCAAACACCAGCTCGTCATGTACCTGCAAGAGCATCCGGCTCTTGAGGCAGCGCTTCTCCAGCTCCTCCGCGATCCGGATCATCGCCAGCTTGATGATGTCGGCCGCCGACCCCTGCACCCGCGTGTTCTGGGCCGCCCGCTCCGCGAAACTGCGGACATTGTAGTTGGACGAATGGAGATCGGGCAAATACCGCCGGCGGTTCAACAGGGTGGTCACATAGCCGTCCTTGCGCGCCTGCACGACCACCTCTTCCATATATCGTTTCACGCCCGGAAACTTGGCAAAATAATTTTCGATAAACTCCGCCGCCTGCTTGCGGGGGATGTTCAGATTCTGTGACAGCCCGTAGTCGGAAATCCCGTAGACGATGCCAAAATTGACCGCTTTCGCCGCCCGCCGCATCTCCGGCGTCACCTGGTCGGCGGGCACTTCGAACACGTCGCTCGCCGTCCGCGTATGAATGTCCATATCGTTCGCAAATGCGTCGATCAGCGACTCATCTCCCGAAATGTGCGCGAGAATCCGCAATTCGATTTGCGAATAGTCGGCAGCCAGCATCTTCCACCCAGCTTCACTCGGCACAAACGCCTGCCGCAGCCGCCGCCCTTCTTCCATCCGGATCGGGATGTTCTGCAGGTTCGGTTCGGTCGACGACAGACGGCCGGTTGCGGTGGTCGCCTGATTAAAGCTGGTGTGCACCTTGCCGGTGTCTTCCCGCACCACTTTCAGCAGCCCTTCCACATAAGTCGACTGCAGTTTGCCCAGCTGCCGAAAGTCAAGGATCTTCTGAACGATCTCCGAGAAAGGAGCCAATTTTTCCAGCACGTCGGCCGAGGTGGAGTAGCCGGTCTTCGTTTTCTTCTGGGTCGGCAGCCCCATCTTGTCAAACAGGATCTCGCCCAGTTGCTTCGGCGAGTTGATGTTGAATTCGGTGCCCGCCAGTTCGTAAATTTCGCCGGTCAGGCGCTCGATCTTTTCGCTCAGCTCCTGTCCGATTTGCCGCAGGCGGTCGGTGTCCACCTTCACACCCTGGTACTCCATTTCGGCCAACACATACGCCAGCTTCAGCTCCAGATCCTGATACAGCGAATGGACTTCCTGCCGCCGCATCTGCTCGTCCAGTTTCGGCTGCAGCCGGCAGAGGGCGGAGGCGATTTTTCCGTAAAAATCGGCCCGTTCCGCAAGCGTCGGTTCCGGCGATTTTTTGTCCGTTTTCAGTGCAGGCACGGACCAGTTCAATTCGCGGGCGATGATCTCTTCCAGCTTCGGCGTTCCATCCTGCGGGTTCAACAGGTAGCTGGCCAGCAGCACGTCAAACGTACGGCCCCCGAGCCCCATCTGCCGGTCACGCAGCATGTAGACCGCCGCTTTCACGTCGAAGAACACTTTTTGCTTGTCCCCGTTTGCAAAAAACGGCTGCAGCGCTTCCGGCACAGTCCCTTCCGCAAAGGCAACATACCACGCCCGATCCGGCGCTCCCAACGCCACCCCGTTCAGCGCCGCCCGGTGGTAATGTCCCGCGTAGTCGAACTGCACACCGACCGTGTCCGGCAGATCAGCCAAAATCCTGGATAGCTCCTCCGCTTCAACGATTTCCACAGCCAGATCAACCGTGTCGCCGTTGGGCGGAGCCGTTTCTTCCCCTCCTTCTTCCGCCAGCTTGTTCAGCAGGGATTTGAACTCGTACTGCTTGAACGTCTCACGCACGCGCGATTTATCAAATCCTCGGTACGTCAACTGGTCGAGGGTGACATCCAACGGGACCTCGCGGAAAATGGTGGCCAATTTTTTCGACAGGAGGGCGTCTTTGCGGTGTTCCGCCAATTTTTCCTGCAGCTTCTTGCCGGGCACCTTGTCGAGATTCTCCAGCACCGCCTCCATCGTTCCAAATTCATGCAGCAGTTTGAGCGCCGTTTTTTCCCCGACGCCGGGAACTCCGGGGATGTTGTCGGACGAATCGCCCATCAGCCCCTTCAGGTCAACGATTTGCTGCGGAGTCAGGCCGTAGCGCTCTTTCACTTTTTCCGGATCGTACCGTTCCGTTTCGGTGATCCCTTTCCGCGTCAAAATCGCGTGCACATGTTCGGAAACCAGTTGCAACAGGTCTTTGTCGCCCGATACGACCAGCGTTTCGTATCCTTCCTGCTCCGCCTGCCGCGACAGGGTACCGATGATATCGTCCGCTTCATATCCTTCCAGTTCGAGATGGATGATGCCGAACGCATCCAACACGTCGCGGACAATCGGGAACTGCTCCGACAATTCGTTCGGAGTCTTCTCCCGCGTACCTTTATAATCCTCAAAGAACTCATGGCGAAACGTGGTTTTTCCCTTGTCAAACGCAACCGCCACATGGGTCGGCCGTTCATCCTGCAAAAGCCGCAAAAGCATCATCGTGAAGCCGTACGCCGCGTTCGTATGGCGGCCGCCGGCGGTCGACAACAAAGGCAGCGCAAAAAATGCCCTGTATGTGATACTGTTCCCGTCGATCAGGATCAGTTTCTTTCTTTCGCTCAAACCGTTCACCCCGGATCGCAAAAATTCGCCGCAGTTGCAGCGAGCTTTCGGAAATTGTACCGCTTGCTCCATTGTAACATAAAGAAAACCGGGGATTCACCCCGGCTGCTTGCCATTTTACTGTTTCATCTTCGGATCGAGCGCATCGCGCAGGCCATCCCCGAACATATTGAACGCGAGCACGGTGAACATGATCGACAGCCCGGGGAAAATCATCGTCCACGGAGCGGTCGTCAAGTACGGACGGGCGTCTGACAGCATCTTGCCCCATTCCGGTTGCGGGGCTTGTGCCCCCAACCCCAAAAAGCTGAGCGCCGCCGCTTCAATGATTGCGGTCGCAATCCCCAGCGTGCCCTGCACGATAATCGGCGCCATGCAGTTGGGTAGCACGTGCTGAAACAGGATACGTGCATTGGACATGCCGATCACACGGGCGGCTGTCACGTATTCTTCTTCCTTGACGCTTAACACCCTGGATCGGACAAGCCGTCCGTATACAGGGACGTTAATAATCGCGATCGCGATCAACGCGTTGAACAGACTCGGCCCCAACACAGCCACAATCGCAATCGCCAGCAAAATGCTGGGGAACGCCAGCATAATGTCAAACAGGCGGGAAATCAGCGTATCGGCCCATTTTCCGTAATAGCCGGAAATCAACCCGAGTACCGTGCCCACCACAATCGAACCGACCACCGAGAAAAAACCGACCCATAACGAAATGCGGGCTCCATACAAAATTCGGCTGAAAATGTCCCGCCCGAGATCATCCGTCCCAAACCAGTGCTGGGCGCCTGGCGGCTGCAATCCGTTCGACGGGTTGTAAACCGGATTCGCCGGATCGTATTGTTCGGGCGCGAGCAGGGGTGCACAAATTCCCACCAGAATAAAAAACAGGATCATGCCGAGACCGACGACTGCAGACTTTTGCTTGCGGAGCCGTTTCCACGCCTCTGTCCACGGGGATGTTCCCTTGTATCCGGTCCGGATGGTTTCCGTATTCGTCACTGTCAGATTCATTGCGTCACCCACCCTTACTTGTATTGGATACGCGGATCCAGCCACGCGTACAGCAAATCGACCACCAGGTTGATCAGGACGAAAAGCGCCGACACCACCAGAATGCCGGACTGTATGACCGGATAATCGCGGAACGAAATGGCGTCATAGATGTAACGCCCGATTCCCGGCCAGCCAAAAATCGTCTCGGTCAGCACCGCCCCTCCAAGCAACGTGCCGGTTTGCAACCCGATCACCGTCATCACAGGTGCAAACGCGTTTTTCAGCGCATGCTTGTACACCACCCAAAATTCGGATAACCCTTTGGCGCGAGCGGTCCGTACGTAATCGGACTTCATCACTTCCAGCATGCTCGACCGGGTCATCCTCGCGATGATCGCCATCGGGATGGTTCCCAAGGCGATTCCCGGCAGGATCAGATGCTGAAAGACATCCCAGAATCCCTGCCAGTTTCCTTGCAGAATTGTGTCCAACAGATAAAATCCGGTGATCGCCTCGATCGGCTCACGCGGATTGATGCGGCCGGTTGAGGGCAACCAGCCCAATTTTTCCGCAAATACCCACTGTTCCATCAAGCCGAGCCAAAA
The DNA here is from genome assembly GCF_000376225.1 of Effusibacillus pohliae DSM 22757. Taxonomy (NCBI): domain Bacteria; kingdom Bacillati; phylum Bacillota; class Bacilli; order Caryophanales; family Alicyclobacillaceae; genus Effusibacillus; species Effusibacillus pohliae. The sequence goes on along the minus strand of NZ_AQXL01000122.1, from coordinate 69,143 downwards.
GATTGGCATCGAGACGCCGATCAAAGCGACCAGCATGGCGATATAATCAAACCACGACGCCTTTTTCCAGGCGGCGATGATTCCCGCGTTGACGCCCACAACCACCGCGATCAGAATACTGACGACCGTCAGTTCGATGGTTGCCGTCAGATACGGTACCAACTCCTCCGAAATCGGCTTTTTCGTGCGCAGCGACACACCGAGATCACCGGTCACGACGTGTCCCACATAGGTTGCGTATTGGGTGATCAAAGGTTTGTCCAGACCGAGCTGCAACCGCAGCTCCTGCACCGCTTCGGGGGTAGCTCTCTCTCCCAAAATCGTCAGCGCCGGGTCACCAGGAATTGCCCGGATGATCGAAAATACGATGACCGACATGCCGATCAGAACAGGGATCAATTGCAACAAGCGACGCCCAGTATACGACAACATCTTCCATTACCACCGCCTTAAAATGAAACCTCTCTGCCACCACAGACAGCGAATGGCACTCCGTTCGTGCGGGAATGGAATGGGGCATGGTTGAGCACATGCCCCATTTTCCCGGATTATTTCTCAATCGATACGTCGACCAAGCTTTCCGATCCTTTCGGATGCGGAACATATCCTTTTACGCTCTTCGCCGCCGCCAATGCTGGGCGGGAGTGGACGAGCGGCACCATCGGCGCGTCCTCATGGATGATCTTTTGCGCCTCTTCATACAGTTTCGTGCGCTGTGCCTGATCCGAGGTGACCTGCGCCTTGGTCAACAGCTCATGCACCTTGTCGCTCTTGTACAGCGAAATGTTTTGCGCAGCCGGCGGGTTCGCCGTGTCTTTATCGAGCAGCACATACAGGAAGTTGTCCGGATCTCCGTTGTCGCCCGTCCAGCCCAGCAGTGCCATCGGATGTTCCCCGTTTTTCGTCTTCTTCAGATACGTTGCCCATTCGAAGCTGACGATCTTGGTCTTGATCCCGATCTTCGCCAGGTCGGCCTGGATCGCTTCCGCGATTTTTTGCGGTTGCGGCATGTACGGACGAGCGACCGGCATCGCCCAGAAATCGGTCTCAAACCCGTTCGGGTAACCGGCTTCCGCCAGCAGTTGCTTGGCCTTTTCCGGATTGTACTCATAGTCCTTGATGTCCTTGTTGTAACCCCAGACCGACGGCGGCATCGGGTTGACGGCCGGTTGCGCCAGCCCCGCGTAGAACGAGTCGATCAGGCCCTTTTTGTTGATCGCCATGCTGATCGCTTGCCGAACTTTTGGATTGTCAAACGGTTTTTTCGTGTTGTTCATCGCCAGATAGCCGACGTTCATCGAAGGACGCAGCAGGACTTGCAGTTTGCTGTCCGCCTCGACTTGTTTGACGTCAGACGGATTCAGGCCGTCCATCACATCGATCTCGCCCGACTTCAGCGCGGTCAAACGAGCCGTGTTGTCAGGGATCACCTTGAACACGATTTTGTCCAGTTTCGGCAGACCCTTTTGCCAGTATTGATCGTTCTTCTCCAGGGTGATCGAGTCGTTCGGCTTCCACTCCTTGAATTTGAACGGACCGGTTCCGACCGGGTTTTGGGCGATTTTTTCCCCGTATTTCTCAAGCGCCGCCGGACTGATGATGGCAAACGTCGACATCGCGAGGTTCGCCAGGAAAGGCGCCAGCGGACGGCTGAGCTTGAACTCGACCGTGTAATCGTCGACCGCCTTGATGCCCTCAATTACGCTGCCTTCCCCTTTAAAGCCGCCAAACATATCGTGGAAATATTCAAAATCTCCTTTGTGCTGGGGGTGATTTTTGTCCCACATGCGTTCGAAGTTGTAAACGACCGCTTTCGCGTTAAAGTCGGTCCCGTCATGGAACTTGACGCCCTGTCTCAATTTGAACGTCCACGTCTTGCCATCGGCGGAGGTTTGCCACTCGGTCGCCAGCCCAGGGATCACCTTGGTGCTGTCTTTCTCAAAATCAACCAGCGTATCGTAAATGTTTTCCGTCACGCGGAAGGATTCGCCGTCCGTGACGTTGTGCGGATCGAGCTTAACGCTGTCGCCTCCCCGTCCGTAAATCAGCGTACCGCCGGCTTTTTTCGCGTTGTTGGGCTCGGCCGCCGGTTTGCTGCCGCATCCGGTCAGGACGAGCGAACCGGCCAGTGCACTCACTGCAAGCAGTTGAAGTGCTTTTTTCATGATTTGACCCCCTTGTTTGATGGTTATGGATTGTATAGGTGACAGGCCACATAGTGGCCATCCCCAACATCGGTCAGTTCCGGACGTACCGTCCTGCAAATGTCCATGCAGGCGAAGCATCGCGGATGAAAGGCGCAGCCTTGCGGCGGATTCGCCGGGCTTGGCACATCGCCTTCGAGGATGATGCGTTCCCGTTTGCTGTTCGGTTTCGGGACGGGAACGGCTGACAGCAGCGCTTGCGTATACGGGTGAAGCGGCTTGTCAAACAGGTTTTGCTTGTCGGCCTGCTCGACAATCCGGCCGAGATACATCACGCCAACCCGGTCGCTGATATGCTTGACCACGCTCAAATCGTGGGCGATAAACAGATAGGTCAGATGAAACTCCTGCTGCAGCCGGCGCAGCAGGTTCAACACCTGCGATTGAATCGATACATCCAGCGCGGAAACCGGTTCATCGGCAATGATCAGTTTCGGGTTGAGGGCGAGCGCCCGGGCGATGCCGATCCGCTGCCGCTGGCCACCGGAGAACTCGTGCGGATAGCGGTCCGCATGGTACGCATGCAATCCGACGACCTCCAGCAGTTCCTGCACCCGCTTTTTCCGTTCCATTGGCGTCAGCAGGTTATGTACGATCAACGGTTCTTCAATCAGCTTGCCGACCGTTTTGCGCGGATTGAGCGAAGCGTACGGATCCTGAAAAATCAACTGCATATCCCGATACAAACGGCGCATTTCATCTTTCGATACGCTTGAGATGTCCCTGCCTTGAAATACAATCTCGCCTTCCGTCTGTGGAATCAGACGCAATATGGTGCGTCCGGTGGTCGATTTGCCGCAGCCCGACTCGCCAACCAATCCGAATGTTTCTCCTTCCATCACGGAAAAGGTGACCCCGTCCACCGCTTTCACAAAACCGGCACTTTTGCGGAACAGCCCTTTTTTGATGGGATAGTAGGTTTTCAGATTCTTCACTTCAAGCAACGGTTGAGACACGCGGATCCCCCTCTGTCAGAAAACAACGGGATTTATGCCCGTTTGCAAGTTCGATCAATTCCGGCTCCTCCTGCCGGCAACGATCGGTCGCGAAGGCGCAGCGCGGAGCAAATTTGCACCCGTCCGGCATTTCGGATGGAAACGGCACATTGCCCGGGATCGATTCCAGCCACTCCACTTCCTGATCAAGCGACGGAATCGATTTTAGCAGCCCGATCGTGTACGGATGCCGCGGATCGTAAAAAATCGTCTCCACATCGGCTTCCTCCACGACTTTGCCGCCGTACATCACCACCACCCGGTCGCACATCTCCGCCACCACGCCCAGGTCATGCGTGATCATCAGGATCGACGTCCCGTTCTCCCGCTTCAGCTTGCGCATCAGATCCAAAATCTGTGCCTGAATCGTCACATCAAGCGCCGTGGTCGGTTCATCGGCGATCAGCAGCTTCGGCTGGCAGGCCATCGCCATGGCGATCATCACCCGCTGCCTCATGCCGCCGGACAAGCGATGCGGATACTCGTCCGCTATCTGTTCCGCGCGGGGGATTCCCACCTCTTTCAAAAGCTCTACCGCCCGCCGTTTCGCTTCTTTTTTGCCCAGGTCGGTATGCAGCCGCAATGTTTCGCAAATTTGGTCCCCGATCGTAAAGACGGGATTCAGGGACGTCATCGGTTCCTGAAAAATCATTGAGATCCGGTTGCCGCGAATCCTTCTCATGTCCGCCTCGGACAGCGTCAGCAGATCGACCCCTTCAAACAGAATCGAGCCGTCGACAATTTTTCCCGGAGGCTTTGGAATCAAACCCATGATCGACAGGGAAGTGACGCTTTTCCCGCATCCCGACTCGCCGACGATGCCAACCGTCTCCCCATGACCGACGGCAAGATCGACCACGTCTACCGACCGGACGGTTCCCTGATCCGTAAAAAAATAGGTCTTCAATCCTCTGATCTCAAGCAATGGCGCCATAGCCCAACCCCTTTTCTTTCCACCGGCTAAACGAAAAAGCAAACTGCCTGTCCTATAGTTGCGTGATCGGAACGTGAAATTCTGTCCAGGCCTCTCGAACCATCGCTGGTAATATGTATGAGACACCTGCCAATTCTATGAACCAGCCCCCGAAAATCATATTTGATAATTCCATACATGCATATTATAGCAATAATTCTATACTTTTCCCATAATAAAAATAATAGAAAATAGCCTTGATCACGGGGGAGAACCGCGCAATCAAGGCTACAATCGGATCTTCGTGCATTGTCACCGATCAATTATACAGATGACAAGCGACAAAATGATTCGGCTCGACTTCTTTGAATTCCGGCACGATCTCCGCGCATTCCGGCATCGCCTTCGGACAGCGGGTCCTAAACCGGCAGCCGCTCGGCGGATTGATCGGGCTGGGAATGTCTCCTTTTAGAATGATGCGTTCTCGGGAGCGTTCCACCTCGGGATCCGGAATGGGAATTGCGGACAACAGCGCTTCTGTATACGGATGCAGAGGTTTCCGGTACAACTCGTTTGATTCGGCAACCTCCACCAACCCTCCAAGATACATGACGCCGATCCGATCGGAAATATGTTTCACCATTGCCAAATCATGAGCAATAAACAGGTAGGTCAAGCCCCGCTCTTTTTGCAGCCGCTTGAGCAGATTCACCACCTGCGCTTGAATCGATACGTCAAGCGCGGAGATCGGTTCATCCGCAATGATAAATTGCGGCTCAATCGCCAGCGCCCTCGCAATCCCGATACGCTGCCGTTGCCCGCCGGAAAATTCATGCGGGAAGCGGTTGGCATGTTCCTCGTTCAAACCGACAGTGCGCAACAGTTCCACCACACGCTCTTTTCGCTTTTGGCCGGTGTAAAGGCCATGGATGTCGATACCTTCCGCGATGATATCGCCAACCGTCATCCGCGGATTCAAAGAAGCGTATGGATCCTGAAAGACCATCTGCATGTTCCGGGTAAATTCTCTAAGTTTTTTTCCCCTTAACCGGTGAACGTTTTCCCCGTTAAAAATGACCTCTCCGTCAGTTGCGTCATACAGCCTGATAATCGTCCGCCCGGCGGTGGATTTTCCGCATCCCGACTCTCCAACAAGTCCAAACGTCTCTCCCCGTTTGATGGAGAACGATACGTTGTCGACCGCTTTGAGGACCTTGCCGCCTCCAACCTGGAAATATTTTTTCAGATTCCGAACCTCAAGAATGTTTTCAGCCACGGCTATGTCCCCCCACTTCTACCGGTCGTTCGACTTTAGGAGCGCTCGGATGTTGCAACCAACATGCCGCACTATGAGTAGAAGAGATATTCGTGTGTTCAGGGTCTTCTTCCAAGCATATATTCATCGCGTATGGGCATCTGGCCGCAAATGCACAACCTTTGGGCGGTGCAAAAAGATCAGGCGGCGTGCCGGGAATCGGAACCAAATCTTCTTTCTGATCATCGTCCAGACGCGGCACAGAACGCAGCAGTCCCCATGTATACGGATGTTTCGGATCGTAGAATACTTCATCGACTGTGCCTTGTTCCACTACTTTGCCGGCGTACATCACCACTACCCGTTGCGCGACGTCCGCCACAACACCAAGATCATGAGTGATCAGGATGATGGCCGTGTTCGTCTTTTGTTGCAAATCCTTTATCAAATCCAAAATCTGCGCCTGAATCGTTACGTCAAGTGCGGTCGTAGGCTCGTCGGCGATTAACAGTTTCGGATTGCATGCCAGGGCAATCGCAATCATCACCCGCTGCCGCATCCCGCCTGAAAACTGATGCGGATACTGGTTGATCCGGCTTTCCGGGCTTGGGATGCCAACCAATCGTAACATTTCGATCGCACGCTCTTTAGCTGCCTCTTTACTTAACCCCTGATGTTTGATCAGGCCCTCCGTAATTTGCTTGCCAATCGTCATGGTGGGGTTGAGCGAGGTCATCGGATCCTGAAAGATCATTCCCATCTCGGATCCCCGAATATCTTCCATTTGTTTATCGGACAGCTTGGTAATTTCAATTTTCCCGTCAAATAGAATCGATCCACCTTTGATGATGCTCGGCGGTGTCGGTATCAGCCGCATGATGGTCTGAGCCGTAACCGATTTTCCGCAACCGGACTCCCCGACAATCGCCAACGCTTCACCTTTATACAGATCAAACGAGACGCCGCGGACCGCTTGCACTTCCCCCGCATACGTTTGAAACGACACTTTGAGGTCTTTGACTTCCAGAATTTTTTCACGCATGTGACTCCCTCCTTACTTGCGCATCTTCGGATCGAGAGCGTCACGCAGACCGTCTCCCAACAGGTTGAAGCTTAACAAAATCAAACTGAAGACAGCTGTCGGGATCAAAACACGATAGGGGAACGATCGCATTACGTTCACTCCATCAGACAATAACGTACCAAGAGACGCAAGCGGCGGACGAATTCCCAGACCGATAAAGCTCAGAAAAGCTTCCACAAAAATGGCATTCGGAACAACAAATGTGATGTTGACGATGATGATGCCAAGCGCATTGGGAATCAAATGCTTCAAGATAATGCGCGATGAACTGGCTCCCAGAGTGCGAGCGGCCAGCACAAACTCCTGTTCCTTAAGTGATAGGACTTGTCCGCGCACCAAGCGTGCCATCCCCACCCAACCGGTGACCGCGTACGCGATAATGATTGTCCAAACCCCCGGACCAATCATCATGATCATCAAAATGGTGACCATCAAAAACGGAATCGAGTAAATGATCTCGATAATCCGCTGCATCACGTCGTCCACTTTTCCGCCGTAATAAGCGGATATTCCTCCATAGAGAACACCAAAAATCAAATCCAGTGTGGCGGCCATAATTCCAATGAACAAAGAGATTCGGGTTCCCCACCACACACGAACCCACAGATCCCTGCCGAATTCATCGGTCCCAAACCAGTGTTGGGAGGAGGGCCAGAGGTTTCGTTCTTGCAAGTTTTGGGTGGCATAATCGTATTGGGAAAACAACGGAGCGAAAATCGCAAACAACGAGAGAATTAACAATATGGTAAGCCCGGCCATCGCCAACCGGTTCTTTTTCAGGCGACGCCAAGCGTCCTGCCAGTAGGTCAGCGACGGACGGACTATCGCGTCCTTTGCCAAAGAAGCTTTGGGAATGGGCTGAAATTTGTCGTTTGTCATCGTTTGCATCGGTTAACCCCTCCCTTTTGCCAAACGAATTCGCGGATCGATGATGCCGTAAACGATGTCCGTCAGGAACATGATAACAATCAGGATGACTGAATAAAAGATCGTCAGACCGGCAATCATCGTATAATCGTTCGAATAAACGGACTGTACAAAGTGCTTGCCCAATCCGGGAATCGAGAAGACTTGTTCAACCACAAGCGTGCCCGTGATAATATTGACAAAAATCGGCCCCAAGATCGTAACGACCGGCAAAATCGCATTTCGAACGGTGTGCTTGAGGACGATCGAAAACTGGGAAAGCCCTTTCGACTTTGCAGTCTTGATATAATCCTGGTGCAGCACATCCAACATCGATGTCCTCATCATACGGGCCACAATCGCCAATGTATAAAAAGAAAGAGCGATCGAAGGGAGAATTCGGTGCTCCGGACCGTACCAAAGACCGGCTGGCAGCCACTCAAGTTTGACTCCCACGAAATATGACAACAGAGGAGCCAACACAAACGAAGGAATCGATACTCCCAGGACAGCCGTAAACATCGCGATGTAATCCAAAGCTTTCCCGTGGTTCAACGAAGCCAAGATCCCTAAAGTCAATCCAAATATCACAGCCAGACTGATCGACCAGATCCCAAGTTCAAGTGAATTCGGAAATCCCTGTGCAATGATTTCGGTTACTTTTCGGGTAGGGAAAGCGAACGAAACGCCCAGATCCCCTTTTGCAACGTCACCTAAATACTGTACATACTGTTCCCAAAGTGGCTTGTCCAAACCGTATTGTTGTTTCAAAATCGTTTTTTGTTGCTCTGTCATCCGCTCGGAATTCTCAAACGGATCGCCTGGCAAGTTATGCATCATAACAAACGTAACGGTTACGATCAACCAAATCGTTACCAGCATATAGAAGAACCGGCGAAGAACGTACCGCAGCACATTGACACCCCCATTTTTGATAGATTGGTTACCTCCGCCACTGAAAAAAGAAAATCTTGACGAGAAACAGTAAGAGTCCAGTTTGAAAGGGACCGTTCTTTTATCTAAGGCCCAAGAACGGTCCCTTTCTCTCACACTTTTATCGGTTGCCAAATTCGGTTACTTAATCGAGGTCCATTTCAATTCCCATTCTTCGCCGTATACCGGCAGAATCAATCCGTCAACCTTCGTCTTCTTCAGATACACAAGGTTGCGGAAGTACATCGGACCGATCGGCATTTCATCCATCAAAATCTTTTCGGCATCCACCAGCAATTTTGCACGCTTCGCGCGGTCGGTTTCCGTTTGTGCCGCCTTGATCAACTGGTCATACTGGGCGTTCGACCAGTCACATTCATTGAATTCGCCTTTGGTCACCCACATGTCAAGGAACGTCATCGGGTCGTTGTAGTCAGCACCCCAGAGCGATACGACGATGTCATACTGTCTGTTCGTGCTCCGTTCGAGACGCAGTTTATGCGGAACCGGCTCGGCGATCAACTCGATGCCCAAGTTTTGCTTCCATTGTGCAATCACGAACTCCAGAGATTTTTTCGCGGTTTCCGTATCGTCGGCCAGCACTTTCAGTTTCGGGAAGGAAGACATGCCGAGTTCCTGCAATCCCTCTTGCAACAGTTGTTTCGCTTTCGCCGCATCAAACTTCGGTTCCAGATCGCCCGCGGTCTTGCGGAAATCGTTGCCGTTCCCGTCGAGCGTACCATTCGGAACGAATCCGGTAGACGGTTGCGAACCGTTTGCCAGCACGACATCGACATACGCCTGACGGTCAATCGCCATCGTCAGAGCCTGACGAATCTTCTTGTTCTTCAGAACCGGCACATTTTCGTTATACATCATGTACTGGGTGACAAGTTCTTTCTTAAGCGTGTATTCCGGCTTGTCTTTCCACTTCGGAATCGCGTCACGGTTGATTTGCGCCAGGTCAACCGCGCCGGTTTCAAACAGGTTCAAAGCCGTGTTGGTATCTTTCACGATTTGAACAGTAACCTTTTCCAGTTTTACGTTCTTGGCATCCCAGTACTTGTCATTTTTCACGAATACGAGTTGTTGTTCATGATCCCATTTTTCCAGCTTGAAAGGACCTGCGCCCAGCACTTTGTCAGCATCGGTACCGTACTTGTCGCCCGCTTTCTTGACGAAATCAGGCTGTTGCGGGAAGAACAGCGGGAACGCGAGCAGTTCGGTGAAGAATGCTTTCGGCTGTTCCAGCGTGAACTGGAGCGTCTTGTCGTCCAGCGCCTTCACCTGAACATCTTCCGCCTTGCCTTTCCCTTCGTTGTATTCCTTGCCGCCTTTGATCCAGGCCACCATGAAAGCGTACTGCGATTTGGTTGCAGGATCCAGCGTCCGTTTCCATGCATATTCGAAGTCGCTTGCTTTCACAGGGGTGCCATCCCAATAGGTGATGCCATCCCGCAGGGTAATTTTATACGTTTTTCCATCAGGAGAAATTTCCGGCAGAGCTTTTGCGAGAGCAGGCTGTGCCTTGCCGTCTTTGTCCAGTCGATAAAGCCCTTCATTGAACGCATTGATCATGGTGAATGCTGCACTCGCAGTCGCCTTCGAGTTGTCCAAAGCAGGCGGTTCTGCAGAGAACGCAATGTTCAATTCTTGCTTGGCGCCGGTTGTGCCTCCCTGAGCGTTGTCGCCCCCCTTTGAGCAGCCTGCCAGTACACTGCCAGCCATCGTCAGCACAACGGCTGCTGAGAGCCATTTCTTGGCTTTCATGAATTTGCCCCCTTCTGTTCTGGTTATTATTTATGGTCAGGTTCAGAACATATGTATGTTCTGTCACCCTATACCCCTGCCAAAAGCTCCGGTTCCGACCGACCGTTTGCGTAAAACGAATTTTTGAACAATTCTAATCGAAAAAGAAACCCATTATTCTATTGGTGTTACCAATACAGTCTATTGATTTCACCAATAATCGCCAACAAGATTATACCGAACTTAGACTCATGAGTCTACTGTAAAATTTCGGTTCAAAATCAATATATAGAATCCATTCCCTACATTATCACAGCCATCAACCGTTTGGCGACTGACGGAAAGGGAGTAAGAGGCAATAATGGATATTTTTCTCCCCCGCGCTTTATCAATCTCGTTCTCACGGACATTTTAATTATCGCGGATATTTTCATTTGATTGTATAAATATCCGATTGAAATGTTTTTAAAACAGCCTTTTCGCGGACAGCTTCCCAAAGAAAAAAGCCCCCTTGTCAGGGAGCTTTTTGATCAAGGACGATCAACTCGGCGTTTCCCGCACGGATGTGGGCGCTTTTAGCCGAGTTTCCTTCAGCCAACGACGTTCATCACGTTGCGCACCGATTCGGCCGACTTGTCGAGCGCCGCTTTTTCTTCCGGGGTCAGTTCCAGTTCAAACACTTTTTCCAAGCCGTTGCCGCCGATCAGGGTCGGCACGCCCATGTAAAGGTTTTCGTACCCGTACTCACCTTCCAGCAATGCGATCGCCGGAAGAATGCGCTTTTTGTCCTTCAAAATGGCTTCCGCCATTTGAACCAGCGATGCTGCGGGTGCATAATAGGCGCTGCCTGTGCCGAGCAGGTTGACGATCTCGCCGCCGCCTTTGCGGGTGCGTTCGACAATCGCGTCGATCCGCTCTTGCGGGATCAATTTCTCAAGCGGAATGCCGCCCGCATACGAATACCGGATCAGCGGCACCATATCGTCCCCGTGTCCGCCCAGAACGAATCCGGTCACGTCCTCGACGGAAACATTCAATTCCTGCGCCACGAACGTGCGGAAGCGCGCGGTGTCGAGCACACCCGACTGTCCGATCACGCGGTTTTTCGGGAAACCGGACGTTTTGTGGGCGACGTAGGTCATTGCGTCGACCGGGTTGGACAGAACGATGATATAGCAGTTCGGTGAATATTTTACGACCTGTTCGGTAACCGATTTGACGATGCCGGCGTTGGTGGTGACGAGGTCGTCGCGGCTCATGCCCGGTTTGCGGGCCACGCCGGCCGTGATGATCACCAGGTCGGAATCCTTGGTGTCCTCGTAGTTGCTGGTGCCGATGATGTTCGCGTCGACGCCGAGCACCGGAGTCGCTTCCAACATGTCAAGCGCTTTTCCTTTGGTCGGATTTTCCAGCTGCGGGATGTCGAGCAACACGATGTCGCCCAGTTCCTCCTGCGCCAGGAACAAAGCGGTCGTCGCGCCGGTAAAGCCGGCACCGATCACAGAAATTTTTTTGCGTTTGATCGTCATGTCTGGTTCCCCCTTACAGATTCTTGATCAGCGCATCGCCAAATTCGGAACATTTCACTTCGGTCGCGCCTTCCATCAGACGGGCGAAGTCGTATGTCACGATTTTTTGGCCGATCGTCTTTTCCATCGAACGGATGATCAGGTCTGCCGCTTCCTGCCAGCCGAGATGTTCCAGCATCATTACGCCGGACAGGATGACGGAACCCGGGTTGACTTTGTCTTGTCCAGCGTATTTCGGTGCCGTGCCGTGCGTAGCTTCAAACACGGCGTGGCCGGTGACGTAGTTAATGTTTGCCCCCGGAGCGATTCCAATGCCTCCCACTTGTGCCGCCAAGGCGTCAGAGATGTAATCGCCGTTCAGATTCATGGTCGCGATCACGTCATATTCGGCCGGACGGGTCAGCACTTGCTGCAGGAATGCGTCGGCGATGCTGTCCTTGATGATGATCTTGCCTGCAGCTTCCGCTTCGGCCTGCGCCTTGTTGGCCGCCTCCGCGCCCTGCTGCTGCTTGATCCGGTCGTATTGCGCCCAGGTGAACACTTTGTCGGCGAACTCGCGTTCCGCCAGTTCGTAGCCCCAGTTTTTGAATGCGCCTTCGGTGAACTTCATGATATTGCCCTTATGTACCAGGGTCACGCTCTTACGCTTGTGACAAAGCGCGTATTCGATCGCCGCGCGGACGAGCCGTTCCGTTCCCTCCTGCGAAACCGGCTTGATGCCGATGCCGGACGTTTCGGGGAAGCGGATTTTCTTGACGCCCATCTCGTTCTGCAAAAATTCGATGACCTTTTTCACTTCCGGCGTGCCCGCCTGATATTCAATCCCGGCGTAGATGTCCTCCGAGTTTTCGCGGAAGATTACCATGTCGACCAGTTCCGGATTTTTCACGGGCGAAGGCACTCCGTTAAAATAGCGGACGGGACGCAGGCAAACATACAGGTCCAGTTCCTGCCGCAGCGCGACGTTGAGCGAACGGATGCCCCCGCCGACCGGCGTGGTCAGCGGCCCTTTGATGCTGACGATGTATTCTTTCAGAGCGGTCAATGTATCATTCGGAAGCCACTCATTAAACTTGTGAAATGCTTTCTCACCGGCGTACACTTCATACCAGGCAATTTTTTTCTCGCCCTTGTATGCCTTCGCGACCGCAGCATCCAACACGCGGGAAGCGGCAGCCCAAATGTCGGGACCGGTGCCGTCTCCTTCGATAAACGGGATGATCGGATTGTTGGGAACCATCAATTTCCCATTGTCTACTTTGATTTTTTCGCCTTCGGCGGGCATCGGAAACTTCTCGAACAGCGCCATTGAACGTTCCCCCTCGACACGTATGTATCAATCACCGGTAGTTTCCGCAACTACTAGATTGCAGCCGTTTTCATCATACCATACATGCAAAATATGCAACAAGCAAATTTTCCGTCTATTGAACCTTGGTTTCATGGTGTGAAACGAGTCATCGCCGATACACAATCCACGTACCTCTCGACAATCGCTTTGCGATCCAACGTTTGGCGATTCGCTTGATCGGCACTCGGGTCGGCGGCAGCAGCAGGATCAGCCCCAAAACGTCGGTGGCAAAACCGGGGGTCAGCAGCAGCAGGCCGCCCAGCAACACGCAGACGCCGTCGAGCAGCGCGTCGCCCGGCGGTCTTCCGAGTGAGAGTTCGGTTTGCAGCCGGCGCCAGACAGTCCGTCCCTGCGTTTTCGCCAGGTAAGCGCCCAATCCGCTGGTCAGCAACACCAGCAAAATCGTCTGCCAGCCCCCGATCACCTTCCCGACTTGGATCAGGATGTAGAGTTCAACGATCGGGACGACGATGAACAGCAAGAACAAAATGCGAAACAAGAGCGATCCCTCCCTCCGACAAAATCCCGTCAACATCTGTCATGCTTGTGATTCCCCTTCTGCCGATAGGTAAGCTTGCATCGCCTGCTCCAATTCGGGCGCCAGCTTTCGCAGCTGAATCGGTTTCATTTGCCTGTTGACCCACGCGTGCACCGTATACCCTCTGGCAAGGATTTGCCTGTCCGATTTTCGGGCAATCTCGTATTCAAAGCGTACCTTCACCCGCGCCTCTGCCAAACGGGTTCTGACCACAAGCTCATCGTCATAACGGGCGGATGCCAGGAAAAAAATTCGCGCCTCGATGACCGGCAACAAAATCCCCCGGTCTTCAAACTGCCGGTAGGGAATGCCTGCTCTGCGCATCATTTCCGTGCGGCCCACTTCGAACCAGCTGAGATAATTCGCATGATGGACGACCTGCATGGCGTCCGTTTCCGAATAGCGTACCCGCAGCTCCGTTTCGCTCCAGTTGTGTGTCACCCGATTCCCTCCCTTTCATTCCCCCGCTAAAATGAGGAACTCGTCAACCGTAGCATACCATAATCATCCAGCCCCTCGCCAATCGCAAGCAAAACGCCCCTGCCGGAGCCTGCCGCTCCCGTCAGGGGCTTGCTGGTCACAGTACTTGCGCCTGTCCTTTGTAGATGAGTCCGGTCACCGGATCGACGGTGACGATCGAGCCGTCTTCCAACACGGCCGTTGCGTTTTCAACGCCAACGACGACAGGCACGCCCAGGGAGATCCCCACCACCGCCGCATGCGAAGTGAGTCCGCCCTCCTCAACGATGACGGCTCCCGCTTTTTCCATCGCCGGTACCACATCCGCGTCGGTGGCCGGCATGACCAGGATATCCCCTGGCTGGATCCGCTGCATAACATCGGCTGCCCGTTTGCCGCTGACCACCCGTCCCGTCACCGCCCGTTGCCCGATACCTTGTCCGCGGGCGATCACATCGCTGATCGTATGCACTTTCAGCAGGTTGGTGGTTCCCGGCTGGCCGACCGGCACGCCGGCGGTGATCACGACCAAATCGCCGTGTTTCACCAGGCCTGAACGGAGCGCGCCTTCCACCGCCACCTCGAGCATTTCGTCTGTCGTCCGGGTCTCCTGCACGACTACCGGATACACGCCGTGCGACAGGCACAGCCGGCGGGCGACGTCCTCCCGCGGCGTGACCGCAATGATCACCGACTCCGGACGGTATTTCGAGACCTTGCGAGCGGTGTGGCCGCTTTGTGTCGGCGTGACGATCGCTTTCGCCTGCAGGTCGCGGGCGATCGTGGCAACCGCCTGCGAGAGCGCGTCGGTCACCGTGTGATCGCCTTCCCAGAGCCGCTGTTTGGCCGGGACGATATTTTCCCGCAGCGCCCGTTCCGCCCGTTCGGCGATCCGCGCCATCGTCTCGACCGCCTGCACCGGGTACTTGCCGGCCGCCGTTTCGCCGGACAGCATGATCGCGTCGGTTCCGTCAAAAATCGCGTTTGCCACATCACTCGCCTCGGCCCGCGTCGGACGGGGGTTCCGTTCCATCGAGTCGAGCATCTGTGTCGCAGTGATCACCGGCTTACCCGCCCGGTTGCATTTTTCGATCATCACTTTCTGCCACAACGGCACTTCTTCCGTCGGGATTTCGACACCGAGATCGCCGCGAGCCACCATCAGGCCGTCCGCCACTTCGAGGATTTCATCGAGCTTGTCGAGCGCTTCTTGCGCCTCGATTTTCGCAATAATATCCAAATTGGCATTCGCCTCTTCCAGCACGCGCCGCACATCCAGAACGTCGCTCGCCTTGCGCACAAACGAAGCGGCGATAAAATCGACCCCGTGCTCGACGCCGAACCGGATGTCCGCCACGTCTTTCTCGGTGACGCTCGGAATTCGCAAACGGACTCCGGGCGCATTGATGCCCTTGCGATTTTTCAGGATGCCGCCGTTCACGACGCGGCAGACGATGTCATTCCCCGCCACCCGTTCCACCACCAGACCGATCAGCCCGTCGTCGATCAGCAAGCGGGAACCGGGCTCGACATCTTCCGGCAGCCCCTTATAGGAAATCGAGACCCGTTCCGCCGTGCCGGTCACTTCCTCGGTGGTGAGCGTGATCAGCGCTCCCTGGCGCAATTCGACCTGGCCGCCTTCGATCAGACCGGTGCGAATTTTCGGTCCTTTGATGTCGAGCAGAATCGCCACCATTTTGCCAGTGACGACGGCCGCTTCCCGGATGTTGCGAATCCGGTTGGCATGCTCTTCGTATGTACCGTGGGAAAAATTGAGCCGGGCGACATTCATGCCGTTTTCAATCAGTTGCGTCAACACTTCGACCGACTCGCTGGCCGGTCCGATTGTACAAACGATTTTCGTGCGCCTCATGATATCCTCCCGTCTGGTCTGTTTGAATCCAAACCGCCTCCCGTCAAAGCGGCGCCGGCGGGAACCCGCTGCCGGCCGCTAGCACGGGAGGCAACATGGTTAAATCGACAAAATGGAAGCGAGGGAATACAGCGCCATGTTCGGCTTGCGGGGCGTTGCCAACACGCGGCCGATGTCGTTCGCCTGCAGCACGCCGCCGACGATGCCGACCGCCTTGCCCCCTTCCCCTCTTCGCAGCAGATCGACCGCCATCGCTCCCATGCGGGAAGCGAGCGTCCGGTCAAACGCAGTCGGCGAACCGCCCCGCTGAATGTGGCCGAGGACGGTGACGCGAGTTTCCCAGCCGGTTTTTTCCCGGATCTGTTCGGCGATTTCAAATCCCTTGCCGGCCCCTTCCGCCACCAGAATGATCGAATGTTTCTTGCCGCGGGCAGCGCCGCGCTGCAGTTTTTCCACCATACTGTCGATGTTGGCGGGCTCTTCCGGAATCAGGATCGACTCCGCGCCACCGGCCACGCCGGCCCACAACGCAATATCACCCGCATCGCGCCCCATCACTTCGACGACATAGGTTCGCTCGTGCGACGTGGCAGTGTCGCGGATTTTATCGATCGCCTGGATGACTGTATTAATAGCAGTATCAAAACCGATTGTAAAGTCCGTACAGGGAATGTCGTTATCGATCGTACCCGGCAGACCGATTGTCGGCACGCCTTTTTGCGTAAGCGCATTCGCCCCCCGGTAGGAACCGTCACCGCCGATTACGACCATTCCTTCGATCCCTTGCTCGCGGATCGTCGCCACCGCTTTCGCTTGCCCGGCTTCCGTTTTGAATTCCTCGCAGCGAGCGCTGTGCAGGATGGTGCCGCCGCGATGGATGATGTCGGCCACCGACCCGAGATCCATCGGCTCCAGGTCGCCGGAGATCAACCCCTGGTATCCCCGTTTGACGCCGATCACTTCAATCCCGTGATAGATCGCGCTCCGCACGACCGCCCGAATCGCCGCGTTCATACCCGGAGAATCGCCGCCGCTCGTCAAAATGCCAATCCGTTTCATGTGGTTCTACCTCCTAACCCATTATCCCACGAAAGTGATGCGAACTTGCGACACCTGCTGTTCACTGGCAGTTGTGAATCGTTCGACTTGTTCTGCGCCTTGTGCCCTCTATGATCCACAATGTCCCGCAGGGACATTTTTTGTCCCTGTCAACAAGAAAAGGAGGTGCTCAATCGATGAGCACACTCCTAGTTTATCGCACCTTTCCACTTTCAACAATATCCGATTTGGGCGGTTCCGTGTCCGGCTTGGCAGATGCCGCCGGGTGCCCGGCCGTTTCCCGAAACTGTCCGATCGCCCGGTATTTGTTGTATCGTTCCGCCACCAACTGTTCCGGCGGCAGCAGCAGCAACTCCTGCACGGCCGCCAACACTTTTTCCTTAACACGGGCGATGGTCAGTGCCGGATCTTTCTGGGCTCCGCCCATCGGTTCCTCGATCACGTCATCGGCAATCCCGAACCGGTGCAGATCCTGCGCCGTGATCCGCATCGTTTCCGCAGCGCGGCGGGCCTGGGTGGCGTCCTTCCATAGCAGGGCGGCCGCCCCCTCCGGTGAAATCACCGAATACACCGCATGTTCCAGCATGAAAATCCGGTCTCCCACGCCGAGCGCAAGCGCCCCGCCTGACCCGCCTTCCCCGGTCACCACACAAACGATCGGGACTTGCAGTCCGGCCATTTCAAGCAGGTTGCGGGCGATCGCCTCGCTTTGCCCGCGCTCTTCCGCCGCCACGCCGGGATAGGCACCGGAAGTGTCAATGAAGCAGATCACGGGCCGGCCGAATTTTTCCGCCTGTTTCATCAAACGGAGCGCTTTCCGGTAGCCTTCCGGTTCCGGCATGCCGAAGCGGCGGTAGATGTTTTCCTTCGTGTCCCGCCCCTTTTGATGGCCCAGCACGGTCACCGGAATCCCTTCCAGTTTCGCGATGCCTCCAACCAGCGCCGGATCGTCGCCAAACGTGCGGTCCCCGTGCAGTTCGATAAAATCGGTGCACATGCCGCGGATGTAATCGAGCGTGGTGGGCCGCTCCGGATGGCGGGCGATCTGCACTTTTTGCCAGGGCGTCAACTCACCGTAAATCGATTGGGCCAATTCGGCCGCTTTTCGCTCCAACTTGCCGATCTCATCAGACAGATCGATCCCCTGTGCATCCGCCAACCGGCGAAGTTCTTCAATTTTTGCGCGGAGTTCCGTCAATGGCTTTTCGAACTGCAGCTCATTGGCCATGACGCACACCTCCCGCGTGAATATCGAGAATCTTGGCAAGCGTTTGTTTCATCTCTTTGCGCGGCACCACCAGATCAATCATCCCATGCTTGAGCAGAAACTCTGCCGTTTGAAAATCGTCCGGCAGCTTCTGCCGGATCGTCTGCTCGATGACGCGGCGGCCGGCAAATCCGATCAGCGCCCCCGGCTCTGCGATGTTGATATCGCCGAGGCTGGCAAATGATGCGCTCACCCCGCCGGTTGTCGGATGCGTGAGCACCGACACGAACAGCAGCTTTTCCCGGCTCAGCTTTTGCAAGGCAGCGCTCGTCTTGGCCATCTGCATCAGCGAAAAAACGCCTTCCTGCATACGGGCACCGCCGGATGCGGCAAATAGAACGACCGGATAGCGATTGTCAATCGCCCGTTCAATCGCGCGGGTGATTTTTTCTCCGACGACCGACCCCATGGAGCCCATGATAAACCGGGAATCCATCACGCCGATGACAACCGGATGACCGCCGATCGTTCCCTCTCCGGTGACGACCGCTTCCGTCAGCCCGGTCGCCGCCTGCACCTGCTCCAGCTTGGCCGGGTACTCTTCAAACTGCAGCGGATCGGCGGAAGCAAGTCCCTGGTCATACTCAAAAAAACGTCCCTCGTCCAGCGTGGCCGCGATCCGTTCCGGGGCGGACATCGGAAAATGGTAGCCACAGCGCGGGCACGTCTTCAAATTCTTTTCCAGTTCGCGGCTGATCAGCAGCTCGGAGCATTTTTTGCACTTGGTCATGATGCCTTCCGGGATGTGATCCCGCCGTTCAGCCAATTCCTGCGTGGTGATGGTTGCGTATTTGCGTTTTTTATGGAAAAGATCCTTAAGCACTGTTTCACCTCTCCAGCTTATGAATGGGAGGAATGCAGAATATCCTTCAACACCTCTTGCACTTCGTCCAACTCGGATTCCGGCACCAGAATTTCATACTGCTGCTTGGCGATGTTCGTTTGCCGCAACTTGACCAGAAATCCTTCCTGTGTCAGTTTTTGCTTGATCGATTCAGCCGTTTTTTCCCCTGATGCAATATAGATGACGGTCCACATCGGTTCAGTTCCTCCTATCATCCGGGAAAAACTGAAAACATCATAACATAGCCGTTTTGACGGAAGCAAGGATGGGGTGCCTGCATCCTCCCGTTTTCAGCGAATGCCGGACAATTCGCGGGTTCGCTTGGCGACATCGGCCGGGTCCACCTGAATCCGGGCGACGCCCGATTCCATGGCCGCTTTCGCGACGGCCGCCGCCACGCTCGGTGCCACGCGAGGGTCGAACGGACGGGGGATCACATAATCGCTGCGCAGTTCGTCGTCGCTGATCAAATCGGCAATTGCGTGCGCGGCAGCGATTTTCATTTCTTCATTGATGATCGTCGCCCTGACATCCAACGCACCGCGAAAAATCCCCGGAAACGCGAGGACATTGTTGACCTGGTTGGGAAAATCGGAACGACCGGTACCGACCACCTTCGCCCCGGCGTCGAGCGCTTTCTCCGGCAAAATTTCCGGATCCGGGTTGGCCATCGCAAAAATGATCGGATCGCGGTTCATGGAACGCACCATCTCCTGCGTGACGGCGCCGCCGACCGACACGCCGATAAATACATCGGCCCCAACCAGCACTTCTTCCAATGTGCCCGCTTGTTTCTCCTGATTCGTATTTTTGGCGATCAATTCCTTGATCGGGTTCATGCCCTCCGCCCGGCCGTCATAGATCGCGCCTTTCGTGTCGCACATGATCACATTCCGCACGCCCATCGACAGCAAGAGCTTGATGATGGCGATGCCGGCCGCTCCCGCTCCGTTTGCCACGACGCGAATGTCCTGCATCGTTTTGCCGACCACTTTCAGCGCGTTGATCAATCCCGCCAGCGTGACGATCGCCGTGCCGTGCTGGTCGTCGTGGAACACCGGGATGTTCATCTCTTTTTTCAACCGCTCTTCAATCGCAAAACAGGCGGGAGCGGCGATGTCCTCCAGATTGATGCCGCCGAAAGTCGGCTCCAGCAGCTTGACCGTTTCGACAATCTGATCGACGTCTGTCGTATTCAAACACAAAGGCACCGCATCGACGCCGGCGAACTGTTTGAACAGCACCGCTTTTCCTTCCATCACCGGCATCGCTGCTTCCGGTCCGATGTTGCCTAAGCCCAGCACCGCCGTCCCGTCGCTGACGACCGCCACGAGGTTGCCCTTACTGGTGTATTCGTACACGCGCTCCGGTTGCTGATAAATTTCCTTGCACGGCTCCGCCACGCCCGGCGAGTAGGCGAGGCTCAGATCGCGCGCGTCATTGACCTCCACTTTCGACACGATGCCCAGTTTCCCCCGATGAATTCGGTGCAACTCCAGTGCATCTTCCCGCAATGTCATATATACACCATCCTATACCGGATGCCGCGAAAGTGACGAACAGCTTTGCAGCCTATTCCGGGTACTGCGGGGACCCAGCACTTGTGTGAACCGCTGCAGTTCCCCAAGGTTTAGTTTCCATTATACCACGGAAAAACATGGGATTACTACCGCCAAGTCGATGCGGGACTCACGCTCCCATACCCATATTGTAGCAGAAAAGACCGCCCATAGGCGGTCCGAGATCCCAATTCGCAACACGGAATGTTTTCGAAAAATTTTAAGGTTTGTTGCGGTGGGCGATGCGGGCGCTGGCGGCCGCGGCCACTCCTGCCACCAAATCGTCAAGAAACACATGAACACTGTTCCCCTTTTTGTTCAGCTTCGAAATGATGCCCAATTTTTCCTTGTCCAGATAGCCGAACGAAGTCAGGCCGATCGACCCGTACACATTGGTGATGCCGAGCGCCAGGATTTCGTCGACGCCGTACAGCGGTTCGTCCGCCTGCAAAATCGATTGCAGCGGCTCCGGCAGCCGCTTTTGTTCGGCCAATATGTCCAACGTGATCCCAGTATATAATGCGTATTGCACTTCCCGCTTGCCCAGAACGCGAATCACGCTTTCCTTGCATTCATCCGGTCCGAGATTTGGATGATACGGTTTCTGCAAGGTGTACACGATTTCGACAATATCGTCGACCGTTACCCCGCGCTGCTCCAACAAGGCGACAACTGTTTCATGCATGGTGGTACCTCCCAAGCTGTAAGGATAGTACCATGCTATGCACCACAGGAACAAGTCGCGCCAAGGCGGCAAAGCTGCCAGGTCGCGCTATGAAAAAAGGGGTGCAGTTTTGCAACCTATTTTTTCACAACGGCGCTGCCAGCCCCCATGATCAACTCGATTTCCGCCAGCAACTCGGGTTTCGCGTCGACACGCTCCGTGATTTTTCGCGTGGACCTGTTTTTCACGTAATACAGGACGACCGGTGTCGTGCCCGGGTGCCGCAACAGGCAGGCCTTCAACTCTCGCAGCCGGGGAGGATCCTCCCGGTCCGGTTCGATTTTGATAAACAGGATCGGCTGTTTTTCAGGCCCCCGCGGACGTTCTGCGGCAGCGGTTCCGGCCGGTGGCAGCAGCTGGATCGCATCCGCCAGCAGCTTGACCCCGTCATCCTGCACCTGCACTTTCGCCTTGACCAGGACAACCGGCTCCTGCTGCAAAGCGCCATCTGACAGCCTCGCTGTGCCGGAGCGGCTTGCGTCTGGCTGCAAAATGGGCCGGGCCTCGGCGAATACGGCCGGAAACACGACCACCTCGACCGACTGTGTCAGGTCTTCCAGCTCCACAAACGCCATCTGCTGCCCTTTACGCGTTTGCACCAGCCGCATGCTGCGCACCCGGCCAGCCACCGTGGTGGCGCTTCCGTCTTCCGCCTCCTGCAGTTCGGCGATGCGGTGGCGCGCGTGTTCCCGCATGGCGGCGCGATAGCGGTCGAGCGGGTGACCCGACACATACAGCCCCAGCAGTTCCTTCTCCATTTCCAGACGTTCCGGTTCCGAAAGATCGTCCACTTCCGGATAGACGAACGGCTCCGTTTGCTGCGGCTGCTCCATCATGCCGAACAGGGACATCTGGGGAGCTTCCCGCTCTTTTTTCAGCATTGCACCTTTTTCCACCGCATCATCGAGCGCGAGCAGCAACGAGCGGCGCCCGCGCCCGGTCCAATCGAACGCGCCGCAGCGGATCAAGCTCTCGATCACCCGCTTGTTGCAGGCGCGCAAGTCGACGCGCCGGCAAAAATCGAGCAGGTCGGCAAACGGCCCATTTTTCCTCGCCTGCAAAATCGCCTGGATCGCCGACACCCCGACGTTTTTGATCGCCGACAAGGCGAACCGGATCTTCCCGTCGGTCACGGTAAACCGGTGCGAGCTTTCGTTCACGTCCGGCGGGAGAACGGCGATTCCCATTTTTCGGCAATCGTCCACGTATTGGGCGATTTTGCCGCTGGAATGGAGCCACGACGTGAGCAAAGCGGCCATAAACTCGGCCGGATAATTCGCTTTCAAATAGGCGGTGCGGTAGGCGACCACCGCATACGCGACGGCGTGTGAACGGTTGAATCCGTAGTCGGCAAACCGCACGATCAAATCGTAGACCTCGTGGGCGATGGTTTCGTCGTATCCGTTGCGCTGGCAGCCTGCCACAAACAATTCCCGCTGCTGCTGCAGCACATCGCGTTTCTTCTTGCCGACCGCCCGCCGCAGAGAATCCGCCTGGCCCAGTGAAAAACCGGCCATCTTCGAGGCGATCTGCATGATCTGCTCCTGGTAAACAATGATGCCGTAGGTATCCTGCAAAATCGGCTCAAGATCCGAATGCGGGTAGGAAACAGGAGCCTTGCCGTGTTTGGCGGCGATATAATTCGGAATGTTTTCCATTGGGCCAGGCCGGTAGAGAGAGATGACCGCGACGATATCTTCAAACTCGGTCGGTTTCAATTCGCGCAGCACGTTCTTGACGCCGTTCGATTCCAGTTGGAAGCAGCCGTCCGTGTCCCCGCGCGCCAGCAGTTCGTAGGTGGCCGGGTCGTCCATCCCCATGCGCGTAAAATCGATCTCCACCCCGCGGTTTTGTTTCACCGCGTCGATCGTGTGGTCGATGATCGTCAAATTGCGCAATCCGAGAAAATCCATCTTCAAAAGCCCGACCGCTTCCAGGTCTTCCATCGCGTACTGGGTGACGACGCCCCCCTCCGCCCCCCGCAGGAGCGGGACATGGCGAGTCAGCGGCTCTTTGGAAATCACCACACCGGCCGCGTGGATCGACGTATGCCGGGGCAATCCCTCGATCGCTTTCGCCGTGTCAAGCAGCCGTTTGACGGCGGGGTCCTCGTCATACATCCGCTGCAGGTCCGGTTCAAGCGCCAATGCCTTGTCAATCGTCATGCCAAGCGTTTGCGGCACCAGCTTGGCCACCCGATCGACCACCGGCAGCGGCATCCCCAGCGCCCGTCCGACGTCCCGGATGGCTGCCCTTGCAGCCATCGTTCCGTAAGTGACAATCTGGGCCACCCGGTTCGCGCCGTACTTGCGGGTGACATAGTCGATCACTTCCTGCCGCCGCTCATAATCGAAATCGATGTCAATATCCGGCCAGGACACGCGTTCCGGATTCAAAAACCGCTCGAACAGCAAGTTGTAGCGAATCGGGTCGACATCGGTGATCCGCAACGCGTACGCCACCAGGCTGCCGGCGGCCGAGCCCCGTCCCGGTCCGGTGGAGATCCCATTTTCATGAGCGAACCGCATAAAGTCCCAGACCACCAGAAAATACCCGGCAAACCCCATCTGGGCGATCACCGACAGTTCGTACCGCAGCCGCTCTTTCACCTGCTCGGACGGCGAGCCGTACCGCTCGCGCAGCCCCTGCTCGCACAAAAGCGCCAGATAGGAGTTCTCATCATGCCCTTCCGGCAGATCAAACCTGGGCAAATGGGTTGCGCCCAGGTTCAGGTCCAGCCGGCAGCGCTCCGCAATTTTCCACGTGTTCTCGATCGCTTCCGGCAGGTGGCGGAACCGTTCCGCCATTTCCTCGCCGCTTTTCAGATAAAATTCGTCGCACGGAAACCGCATCCGATCTTCATCATCCAGCGTTTTGCCGGTCTGGATGCATAATAAAACATCGTGCACCGCCGCATCTTCCCGCCGAATGTAGTGCACATCGTTTGTCGCCACAAGCGGCAGTTCCAGTTCGCGGGCGATGCGGACCAGGTGCTGGTTGACCAATTTTTCGTCCGGCAAGCCGTGATCCTGCAGTTCGATATAGAAGCGATCCGGCCCAAAAATCTGCTTGTACTCGGCCGCCGCCTGCCGCGCCCCGGCGAGATCTCCCTGCAGGACGCGGGCTGCCACTTCGCCGCTGTGGCAGGACGACAGCGCGATCAGCCCTTCGCTGTGGGCGCGTAGGAATTCCTTGTCGGTACGCGGTTTGTAATAGAATCCTTCCAGTTGGGCCGCAGACACGATCTTCAGCAGATTCCGATAGCCGGTCTCGTTTTCCGCCAGCAAAATCAGATGGTTCGGCCGGTCCTGGCGGCCGCCTTTTTCCCTCATCGAGCCTTTCGCCACATACACTTCGCAGCCGATGATCGGGTGCAGGCCGCGCGCCTTCGCTTTTTTGTAAAATTCGACCGCGCCGTGCATCACCCCGTGATCGGTCAGGGCGACCGCCGTCATGCCAAGCTCCTGCACGCGGTCCAGCAACGCATCGATTCGGCAAGCACCGTCGAGCAAACTGTATTCGGAATGAACATGCAAATGAACAAACGAACTCAACGCGCGCTCTCCCCTGAATCATTTGGATTCCATCATTTGGGACCCCATCAAAGTAATCGGAATACACGGCAAAGCACGACTTCACAGCACAACTTCACTTTGATGGGACATACGATCATATGTTTGGGTCTATTGTATCACATTTTCCGGCGGCCTCGCATATACTGAATGGGGGTGGCATGCGTTATGGAACAAAAACCCGGATACTCCTCTCCAAAAGCCTCGCGAAAATCTTCACGAAACCCGTCGCCAAAACCGGTGATTTTCCACGATGATATTTTCGATCCAAACAAAAAGCAGGAGAAGCGGAGCAAGCAGCGGATTCGGCAAACGGACGCTACCTCTCTATGCGGCGGCCCAACCGGCCCCCGGCACACCACGTACGACGGCTCGGCCCAAACAGAGTGTGCCGAGCCCGGAAGCCCCATCCGCTCCCGGCCAACCGATTCCGGCAGCCTGACGGCCTCGAAGCCGCCCGCTCCGGATACAGCTCGGCCCCACCAGCGCCCGCTGCCAAAACGGGGTCGGGATAGTGGATAACCCAAACGCCAATAGCAGCAGAGGTTTTTTGGTACTTGATGATTGGTGCCGCAGGGCAGAACTCCCGGTCAACAGATAAGCTGCCCCCTATTTTTCTCTATAGGGGACAGCTTTTTTTTCGTTTCAGGCAGAGCGATTTTTCACCGAAGTAACGGGAATGGGCGTCGGAATTGTGCAAGAAAATCTTTTCGAATCTGGACTTCAAAAAACATCTCCCAAATCGATCACCAGATCGTCAAAAATCGCTACCTGAATCCTGTCCTCTGCGCCATAGACCTGCGCTTCCGCGAAACGATGCTGCGTCCAGTCATACACTTCCACAGTCTTGTTGAGAGGATCTACGATCCAATATTCGCGAACGCCCGCCAGCCGGTAGAGCCGCAGCTTTTCCGACCGGTCTTTTTTGGCGGTCGACGGGGAGAGTACTTCCACGATCAGGTCCGGCGCCCCGAGGCATCCTTTTTCGTCAATCTTGTTCGGATCGCAAATGATCGAAATATCCGGCTGCACCACGTTTTTGACCTGATCGTCGGCTTTGCCGTCCGCCAACAACCGCACGTCAAACGGAGCGACAAACGCGGAACATGGTTTGCCCTTCAGGTACGAATAAAACTCGCCGTGAAGATTGCCAATGATTCGTTGGTGTTCCGTTGACGGCGCGGGAGTCATGTTGTAGGGGATTCCCTCGATGATCTCCCACCGCTCGCCCTCCGGAGTGAGCAGATATTCCGCATAGTTGGCCGGCCGTTTCGGAACTTCCTCTCTTTTTATCGCCAATGGATCCACCCCCTGCAGGAACTCACAGCTGCAGCTTCCTGCCCTTTACGTTCATTATACCTTAAACCCCGGACGCGGCAGACAAAAAATGGGAGGGGGTAATGCCCCCCCTGTTTCACCACTTTTACGATTCCACCACTTCCGGTTCTTGGCCGGAATCGTGGGAAGTGCCGCCCCTGGCCTGGCGGATTTTCAAATAGACCATGCACCCGAGCGCCGCCGCGATCACCGCCAGGCTTGTCCATTGCGCCGCCGTCAAGCCGAGGGTGCGGGCCGTGTCCCCCCGCAGAAACTCGAGGAAAAACCGGCCGATCGAATACAGGATGTTGTAAAAAAGGAAGATGTAACCAACCGGCCACTTCCGCTGTTTGAGGATCAGCAGCAGCGCAAACACCACGATGTCCCACTGTCCTTCCCAGACTTCCGCCGGCCATAACGGCTGCGACCCGTACGTGTCGTACGCATACGTGCCAGGGGGATAGACAAGCCCGAAATTGCCGCCGGTCGGAGAGCCGAACGCATCGCCGTTCATCAGGCAGGCGGCCCGCCCGATGCCCTGCGCCAGCACGATCGCCGGCGCCACGATGTCGGCAAAATCCCAAAACGGAACTTGATACTTCCAGGTGTACAACAGGCCGCCGGCAAATCCGCCGACCAGCCCGCCCTGGATCGACATGCCGCCATGCCAGATGGCCAGAATCTCCAGCGGGTGCTGGGAGTAATAGCCCCATTCAAAAAACAGCACCTGCCACAACCGGGCGCCGATCAAAGCCCCGACGATCGCGTAGACCGCCACGCCGGACACGTGATCCGCATACCTGCCCGCCTGCCTGGCAAAATAGGCGGCGACGCCGATCCCCAAGAGCATCGAGATGGCGACGATCAGCCCGTACGACCGCACGGGAAAGCTGCCGATGTGAAACAAAATAACCTGCATAGGAACTCCTTTCCTTAGTCGAGTCGACTAAACGGTTAAAGTAAAAGTTTGGCTTACCTGTCCAGTACCTGAGCGGTGAGCAATGCCTTGGCCATTCGCTCTCCCTCGCAATAGATCTCAATGTCCGCCTTGCCGAATTTACGTCCGAGATCGATCACTTCCGCGCGAACCGTTATCTCCGAATCGATTTGAATCGGTTTCATGAAAAATACGGTCACGTTCTCAACCGCCATGTCCGTATTTTTAAAACGGCGAATCGCCAGTTTGCCCGCCTCGCTGATCAATGTCATCAGCACACCCGACAGGACACCGCCCAGCGAGTTCGTCATCTGCGGCGTCACCTCGCCCACCAGCGACACCGATTTGTCGTCATGCCGTTCTTCCCGAAAATGGCGGAGGATCAAATCCTTGATCGTGTCCCCGGTATGCGGCTGTTTTTGCGCATATTGCAGCCCCTTGATCACGTCTTGCCGGGAAATGACGCCGATCAGCCTGCGGCCGTCGACTACCGGCAGCAGCTCAATGCCTTCCCAGATCATCTTGTGGGCAGCCGAGGCGACCGACGTTTTCGGAGTGACGGTGATCGGATTTTTCGTCATGATCCGCTCGATCGGTACATCGTCCGCCTGTCCTGACACATCCTTGGATGTGACGATGCCGAGCACCCGCATATTCGCATCGACCACCGGAAACCGGGCATGCCCCGTCTGTTCGACCAGCTGGTGCCAATTTTTCACCGTTTGGTCGGGCCGCATCACGTCGGGCTCCGGCCGGCCCTGCAGGATGTCTTCGACCATCACGATTTCCTTTTTGATCAGGCGGTCGAAAATCGCACGGTTAATAAGACTCGCCACCGTGAATGTGTCGTAGGCGGAAGAGATAATCGGCAGCTCCAGTTGGTCGGCCAGCGCTTTTACCTCGTCGCTCGCGTCAAAACCGCCGGTGATGAGCACGGCCGCCCCCTGCTCCAGCGCGATCCGGTGCACCTGGTCGCGGTTGCCGACGATCAGCAGGCTGTCCGGATCGATGTACTTGACCATCGCATCCACTTTCATCGCGCCGATCACAAACTTGTGCAGCGTCTTGTGCAGTCCGCTACGGCCGCCGAGCACCGTGCCGTCGACGATGTTGACCACTTCCGAATAGGTCAGGCGCTCGATGTTTTTCTTTTGCTGCTTCTCGATCCGCACCGTGCCTACCCGTTCGATCGTCGACGCGATGCCGCGGGCTTCCGCCTCCTTGATCGCGCGGTAGGCTGTTCCTTCCGAAACTCCCATGTGTTTCGCGACCTGGCGAACGGAGATTTTTGAGCCGATTTCCAGGCTTTCTATATATTCGAGGATTTGCTCGTGTTTTGTTGCAGACATGGGATTCCTCCAGACATGTGTTATATAGCAAGATTATAAACTGTTTCAGCCAGGCGTTTCAATCTGCGAAATGTGCTGCGATATTGGCGCCGGAGGAATCGTTCACCAGTTTCTTTTTCCGCCGGAAAGGTATATTCTATATAGCGGACATTCTGGACATGGGAGAGTTATCCGCTATGAACCGACGAATCATCGTAATCGGAGGAGGACTGGCCGGTCTCAGCGCAGCCGCAAGACTGGCGAAAAACGGGCTCGACGTGACGCTGCTGGAAAAAGCACCGAAACTGGGCGGGCGGGCCATCACCATCCCGCTGAAAGGATTTGCTTTTAACTTTGGCGCACACGCGATCTACAGCCGCGATTCTTCTTATATACGAAAACTGGAAAAAGAACTGGGCCTGGACATCGGCTGGGTCGATTTTGATCCGGCAAAAGCCCGCTATGATTTGGGCAATGAATTGACAGAGATGCCGGCCACACTGGAAGGGTTGTTCAAAACGAAAGTGCTGTCCGGTTCGGGCAAGGCGCTGTTTGCGATCGAGGTGATCAAGACGATCTGCCGCCTGGAGCGCGGCAAGGAAGGAGTGACGATCGGCGAGTGGCTCGACCGCTCCAACCTGCACGATGACGTGAAGGATTTGATGCTGACGCTCGCATCCAGCAATTTCTTCACGAAAGAACCGGAGCGGATCCCGTCGACCGTTTATTTTGCCTATTATCAACGGATGTTCCGGACATCAAAGGCGGTCAGCTATATCGCCGGCGGCTGGCAAAGCCTGGTCGGCGAACTGGAGCGGGTGGTCCGCGAGTCCGGCTCGCAGATCCTGACCAAAGCGAAAATCGAACGGGTGCTGTTTGACGAAAACCGGATTCGCGGAGTGGAAACGGCGGACGGTCTGATCGAAGGGGACGAGTTTGTGTTTGCCATCCCCCCCAAAGAGCTCGGGAAAATTTTTGCGGGTACGCCGCTGGAACAATCGATCGCGCCTTACCTGCTGTATTACCCGAATACGGTGCTCGTATATGATATCGGGTTAAAAAACAGGATCGACATCCCCTACACCTACATTTACGACAAAACGAGCCGCGTCTTCCTGACCGACATCTCGGCGTACACCGACTGCACGCCGCCGGGCGGCCAGTTGATCCAGGCGATCGCCTATTTAAGGAGCGCAGAGGCGGGCAATCGGGAGTATGCGCTGCAACTGAAACAGACGATCGAGCAGCTATTTAACAAACATCTGCCCGGCTGGCGGGAGCAACTGGTCGCACAGCGCTATACGGAACGGGCGTCCGCTCAGGAGATCAAAGTGGAGGACGACCAACGGCTGCTGCCGGTTCGCTTCCACGCCTGCCCGAACGCCTATTTTGCCGGAGACTGGGTGGAAGGGGTCGGCATGCTATCCGAACTGTCCTTCTCGTCAGCCTATGAGGCGGGCAACCGCATCCTGCAAAAAATCAGGCAGCAAAGAAAAGAACACCTGTCCGCTCATTCGATGAAAATCGGATAGCGCACCGTAAGCAAAGACCGTCGAAAGCGGCGTCTCCGGCTGCGGCGGTCTTTGTTTGGATCAGCGCGGTTTGCCCATGCTCATGCCGAACCGCCGCAGGTTCACATGATACTTGACATCGATTCTGACGGTGGGAAATTCCTTGTCCCAGTCAACCTGCCGCCAGATTTCCGGATGATGCGCCCGCACCTGAAATCCCAGCCCCAGCACGTCGGAACGAACGTTGTTTTGCAAAAAATCGATCATCCCGTTCGCCCGCTGCTCGAGCACTTTTTGCGTAGCCGCCTGTACCCGGTTGATTACCGCTTCGTTGTTAAAATCGAGATTGCACTCCGATTCCTGGATATCGCCTTCCACCCGGACATGATAGGTGGCATGAATCTGGCCGTGATGTTCGATTTTGACTTTTGTCGATACGTTGCGCGGGTGAAACGTCATAAACCGGGTGGGATCATCCGGACAGGGAACCAGCACATCTCCCCCTCGCTTTGCTTCCCGCAGGTTCATCAACGCCCAGACATGCGGTTCCGTCATCTTCCCGACCATTTTGGATCCTAAAAATACGGCTGCCCCCGCCCACCTAACCCCATGATCGGTCAATTTAATGTAGTTGAGCAACGGTTGCACGGACGTATCGGACAAAGCGATAAACATTTCGCCAAGCGAAATGTCCGGAATCGTCCCCTGACGCGTTCCCGACTCGATCATCTCTTTGATGAACATCATCGGAATCTGCTCCAGCTTCGGATCGACTTCCAAAATTTTCGACGCCCTGCCCTGGACAACGATCGGCCACTGCAGACGGCGAACCTGCGGCGACCGCCGTACCACATCGATTAAATTGCTTATGTCCGTTTCTGCGACAGTTTCACTCATGACAATCACCCGGGTATGTCCGTAAAACAACTGCTGGTTCAGCCTTTTTTGGATGTTCTGCACCGCCTCGTTCAATGTTCGTCCCGATCCGGATAACACTTTGACCGCATCCTGACCTCCTTCTCCGGTGCTGCCGCCGCCGCCCGCACCGACGATTTTGATCGGAATCGGAATCTGAATGGTTACATCAACGAGCTCCGGAATTTCTTCGTTCCGGTCGATTGCAATCGCGATGACCGACGTGCGGTTCTCCAAGTCCCTGCGGTCCCAACATCCGGTCAGAAAACTGCCCGCCAGGACACATACCAGCAGAATTTTCGCACCTCGTCTCATCTTGCACTTCCCCTTTGCCAGTTCAAACTGGTGAGTCCGAGCAGGACGAGGGGAATCCCAACACCGATCAGCAGCCCCAGCCAGGAAATTTTGTCAAGAGCCGCAAACAGGTCAAACTGATTGCGGGGATGCATCGCAATCAGATACAGGACAGGAAGCAGCGGTAATGTCACATAGCTGTGTTTCCGAACGCCAAACATGTCGCAAATCAATCGCGAGGCCGCATAATACCAATTGCCAGCGGTCGTGAACACAGCTGCCACCCACACGCCGATAAACACCGCTTCCGCCCGCTCGAGAACAAGCCCGGGAACGTTCACCGTTTTCACCAGTTCCAAGAGCGGCCACGTCAGACGCTGCAACTCCTCGTGCCCGAACGCAACGATCGCTGCGATCTCGACCAGCAGATACACCAGGCCGACAAAACCGATCCCTAGCAAATTGGCCCGCATATACCGAACCTTGTCTGAATAGCAGGATGCAAACTGCAAAATAATCTCATACCCTTGATACACAAAGATCGTCTGCATCAGCGCCCGCAAGATCCCCTTTGTCTCGACCGGAACCAACGGCAGCAAGCGGGTGAAGTTGGCGTTTTGAAACGGCAGCACGCCCAAGATAAGAAGCGGCACCACCATTAAAGGAAACAAAAATTCGTTGACACGGAGGACCGTGACGTCCTTTGTGAAACACAGATAGAGAGACACCAACAGCATGCTCCCGACAATCACTTCGAGTGGCGTTTCCACCAGGACGGCCGTCACCACCACCTCTCCAAACGTGCGGGCCACCATCGCGACCGCCAACAGCCAATATGCGACATACAGCAGCAAAAACGGGATCCCCAACAGCTGCCCCAACCACGGAAACCGTCGGGAGGAGAGCGTGTCTATGACAAAGTCGGAAAACTTCTGTCCCTGCATCCGTACAAAAAGCGCCGTCAGCATCCATACCGCCGCCAACGATACAAAAAAACCGAGAAAAACCGCGATCCATCCCTGTTGAGCCGCATAAAAAGTGGTCGTTCTCGGCATCGTCAACACTCCTACGCCGATCACGGTACTGGTGATCAGCGACATCGATTGGCTGGATGTCATCCGGTCAGTTGTGATCCGAAGAGTCTGCTTTGTCATGACGCTCCCCTTTCCTGATCGTTTCAGCGCTGGCAGGAACCACCCGCTGCTCATCGGCCGGCAGCGAGGACGCGGGCCGCCTTAGCATACGATACAAAGGAGCCCGCAGAATCGTATCCTTCCATTCAGTAAAAATCCGCGGCGCCATCGGCGACAAATACGGGATGCCGAATGATTCGAGCGTGCACAAGTGAATGATGATCACGATCAAAAACAGCATAATTCCGTACAATCCCAACGTCCCGGCAAACAGCATCATCGGAAACCGCAACATGCGCAAAGAGATCGCCGCGCTGTAGCTGGGCGTGGCAAACGATCCGATCGTCGTCAAGGCGACCACGATTACCATGATCGGGCTGACAATGCCCGCCCGCACGGCCGATTCGCCAACGACCAGCGCCCCGACAATGCCGATGGTCGGACCGATCGGGCCGGGCAAGCGGACGCTCGCTTCCCGCAGGATCTCCATCGTGATTTCCATCAGCAAGGCTTCCAACACCGATGAAAACGGCACCGTCGCCCGCCCGGCCGCCATTGCGATTACCAGTTTTGACGGAATCATTTCTGGATGAAACGATGAAAAAGCGATGTACAAAGACGGCAGCAGCAGCGCCATAAACATGCTGAGCACCCGGATCATCCGGATCAGCGTTGCAATCAAAAAGCGTTCGTAGTAATCTTCCGGGCTGTTGTAAAACTGCGAAAAAGTGGCCGGCGCGATCAGCGCAAACGGCGATCCGTCAACCAAAACGGCGATCCTCCCTTCCAGCAAGGATGCGGCCACTTTGTCCGGCCGTTCCGTATTTTGAATCTGCGGGAACGGCGACCAATGGTTGTCTTCAATGAACTGCTCGATAAACCCGCTTTCCAACACAGCGTCCATTTCAATGCGGTCGATACGGGCTTTCACTTCGTGCACAATCGCATCATTCGCGATCCCATCGATATATAAAAGAGCGACATCCGTTTCGGTGCGCTCGCCGATTTTCAGATTTTGCACGCGCAACTTTGGGTCTTTCAACCGTCTCCTGACCAGCGCAGTGTTGACCCGCAGCGTTTCCGTGAACCCGTCGCGCGGTCCCCGGATGACCGATTCTGTGTCCGGTTCTTCGACTGACCGCTGTTTCCACCCCTTCGTCGAAATCGACAGCGGATGGGAGGCTCCGTCCATCAGCAACACCGTATCTCCCGACAGAACCGCTTTCACCGCCTTCTCCATATCGTCCAGCTTGCGTACTTCGCTCATCGGCAGGTAGTTAACCACATCCGTCCCGTCGATCCGCTCTCCTCCGGGCAGTGGCTGGTTGATCAGGGGACGCAGGATGAAATTGTTGACCATTTCCGTATCGACCAGCCCGTCGATATAAACGATCGCGGCCTTTCGTGATTTCTCGTGATCGATCTTAAATTCATGAAAAATCACATCGTCGCTGTTTCCCAATTCATCCTGTATCTGCTTCAAATCTTGATCAAAAACGCCGGAGAATGTTTGCCCCCGGTAGACCAAGGTCGTTTGTTCAAAGTGGTTCGCCAACACTTCTTTTTTGCGATTGATTCGTTTGCGGATCAAGCCCAACCCATCCTTTGCCAGTCTCGCAAGGAGGTCTTGTGGATAGATTGTGCATTGCGAGGAAAAATTAAACAGACGCTTCCGAGGGCCCCACCAGCCCATAAAAAATCGGGTTTGGCCAAAGTCCAAACCCAATTGCTTTTACCTCGAGAACATGCGGCGGCGCCTCCGTTCGTACTGCAGGCGGGCGGCCGTCCGGATAACTTCCCGCTCCCACTCCCGCCGGAACTGTTCCCGTCGTTTCCGCTCCTTGTCGACTCCGATCAAATAATACAGGTTGGCGCCCACCGCCAACACACCAAACAGCAGCCAGACTACGGAAAATGCCCCGGCGAGCGACCACGACAGCTTGGGCAGTTGGGGAATCGCGTAAAACAGCATCGCCAACCCCAATCCCATATACACGAATGAACGCAGTGCCTGTTTTCGCCTCATCTTTCACACCCTCCACACAATGCGTTGGAACATTGTATGAGGGAACATGGACAGGTATGACTCAGGAAACTCCGGAAAGCCGATCGATAAAGGAAACTCCGCTAAATACGCCCGTGTCCGTGCGGGCAACGCGGAGTTGATCGTCCATGATCAAAAAAAAGGTGGCCGCAGCCACTGATATAGAAAGGGGGTTATGTCGATGATGTCATTATATTGCCCATATGTTACAGGCAGGTTACGTGGTGTTTACGTATCTGTGACAATGCATAGATTTCCTGGCTGCGTGGAATAGTACTCACGTAATCTTCCCAAAATCTCAGTGCAGGAGGGATTTTTTCGCATGTCAGTCCTGGACAATTTTGACCGTTGGAAAGAATTTCTCGGTGACCGCGTCGAACAGGCGAGAGCGGCCGGCTTAACCAATGAACAAATCGAAGAAGTCGCTGTCAAAATGGGGGAGTTCCTGGCCAACAAGGTGGACCCGGAAAATCCGCAAGAGCGTCTGCTCAAGCAATTGTGGGACGCCAACCCGGATCAGAAACACAATATGGCTCGGATGATGATCAATCTGGTCACCAAGCATTGATGAGGAACGCGGAGTAGATCGTCGATGACCTCATAGCCGGCTCGCGAAAAGCCGGCTGTTTTGTTGGTTACTTTATACCATGCGTGGTTTGTCAAACTGGATTTTCATTCGGGCCACTTCCCGGATCGCACCTTTCGATTTCAATACGGACGGGCCGAACAGTGGAGGACGCTTTCCGCGGCTGACTTTTTCCGGGTTACGCGGCCGAAGCTGTTCCGCCGAATCCGTTCGAAACGTTTGTTCATTCGGTTTGTGCTTCATGTTCCTCACCCTTTTCCAGATAGAAGTTGAAGAGATCGAACAGCTGCTTGTTTTTGTGATAGATCGCCCGGATGATCACTTGCTCGTCGTACTCCTGTTTGTATTCCAGATCCACCAAAAAATGTAACGTTAAAATGTAAAGGTTCGCAATCGGCACGCACATGATATATTCTTTCTGTCCGCCCAGTTTTTCCATTGTAATTTGTTCCATGATACCATAGATCACCATCATTTTCCATGTGATGCAAAAATCATCCCGGCTTGATTTTCCCCCTGTCCCCCGTTCCCCTTCGGTTCCCGGCAGTTCCTAAGCGATTGGCAAATTCAGTTCCATCAAACGGGCGATTTCTTTTGCGTGCGGATCCTCCGTTTGCTTGAGCGCCTCAATCACCCGCCGCTGGCGTTCTATCGAATGGTTTTGGTTCAGTTTCCATTTGCCCTCGATTTTGTGGATCCGAATTTTAAATCCGACAATCGCTTGCATCATACTCTCCAGATGCGGTTCGTCCAATCGGTCGGCAAGCGCCAACGACGGCTCATAAAACCGCATCGAATCGGTCAAAATTTGTTTCAGGCTGCCCTTGTCCTGCACCAAACCAAACGTGCCGTACACGTGAACGGCTACATAGTTCCATGTGGGAACCGTGTTGGGTTCTCCATACCAAGTAGGGGAAATATACGCGTGCGGACCGTGAAACACGACCAGCACTTCCTGGTCGTGAATCGATTTCCAATGCGGATTCGCCTTCGCCAGATGGCCGACCAGGAGGCCGTCGCCGTCCGCGTCTGCCTGATACAAAAAGGGGAGATGCGTCGCAAACGGCTTTCCATCCGCCGCCGAGAACAAGATGCCGAAACTGTGCTCCCGGATAAAATCGATCAGTTTGCCCCGGTCATTTACTTCAAACGGTTTCGGAACATACATGCCGACAACCTCCCCTCATAGCGCGATCCGGCAGCTTTGCTGCCGTGACGCGACTTGTGCCCTTTGGGTACTTTCCCCCGCCTGCGGATTCCTCACGTAGAGGCCAAAACAAAGAGGGCTGTTGGCAATCGATTTTTTCACCAGCTCTTGCGGGATTCCTTTCGGCCAGTACGATTCCCGGCTTAAAAAATGCCAGATCAACTCCTCATCCAGATACAATTTGTCGGTTGAAATGACGAACTCGCCGTTTGCCCAAAAATCTGCCTTTGTTTCCATCTGTCCCTCCCTCTTTCCGGATACCGAATTGTTCCCCGATAACAACCCCACGCGAAAGAAGACTCAGCTCTTAGTGTTGAATTTTCCCAGCGGCTTGCGGGCGACCGCTGCGTTTCTCGCCAGTGCTACAACGATCACCACGATGAGACAGGCCACGATGGTGACGGGTGTGATCGCTTCGCCAAGCAACCAGGCGGCCCAAAGAATCGTCAAAAACGGCTGCAGATACTGCAGTTGGCTGACTCGCGCCACACCGCCGATCCCGAGTCTGGTATACCAAGCCACAAATGCGGCAAATTGGCTGCCGAGACTAAGATACGCAAAGCTCACCCAAGCGATCGGAGGAGCGGTCCGTACATCCGGCGTGACGGATGCGGCAACCGGCCACACCAAAAACGGAGCCGTCAGCACCAGCGCCCAGGCGATCACTTGCCAGCCGCCAAGCTCGCGGGACAGTTTGCCGCCTTCGGCGTATCCGATCGCTGCCGCCACCACCGCCCCCAGTAACGCGAGATCAGCCTGTTGCAAAGTCCCGAGCCCCCTGCTGAACGCATACCCAAGCACAGTCAGGCTGCCAGCCACGCTGGCGAACCAAAAGCGGCGGGACGGATACTCTCCGGCCCTCAATGCGGCGGCCCCTGCCGTGACCAAAGGCAGTAAAGCCAAGACGACCGCCCCGTGCGAAGCGGGCAACCGCTCCATTGCCCAGGCGGACAGCAGGGGGAAACCGACAATCACGCCCAACGCGACGATCGCGAGACTCTTGATTTGCTGCCAGGACGGCCATTTTTCCCGTCGGATCCACAAACTAGCCGCTGCCAGCACGGCCGCAGCCAATGCCCGACCGAGCGCAACCAGAGTCGGACTGAACGATTCAACCGCCAGCCGGGTGACAGGTAGCGTCAGGCTGAACCCGACCACTCCGAGGAACCCGTACAGGAACCCGACCGTATCTTGATTCCATCGCTCCCTCATGTTCTCCCCCCAATTCTTGCCGGTATCGACACCATCATAAACGGCAATCTGCAGTTTTTCCCCAGCCAATTGGAGGTTTCGTTCGCCAGCCAATTTGTGTATCGTTAAGAGTAAGAAAGAGGTGCAGCCTATGCATTGCCGTGTCGACCGGAGCAGCCGGGAGCCGATTTTCCGGCAGATTGCCCGCTACTTTGAAAATCAGATCCGCACGGGAAAATTGCCCCCCGGCGCCCCGCTCCCACCCGAGCGGAAGCTGTCGGAGGAGCTTGGCGTCAATCGCAGTACCGTTGCCGCAGCTTATGAGGAGCTTCGCGCCTCCGGTCTTGTCCAATCGGTGCAAGGCAGCGGCACCAGAGTAAGCGACGATCTTTGGGGAGTGTCGCCAAAACGCCTGCCCAACTGGCACGAGTACACCAACGGCGGCTCCTTCTTGCCCACACTGCCGCTTGTCAGGCGGATTCGGGAGGCCAGCGCCGATCCCCGGATCATCAGTTTAGCGAGAGGGCAATTGTCCCCCGATTTGCTGCCTGCAGAAACTTTGGCCAGCTTGCTGGCCGACCGGTCGCTCACCGGATCGCTCAGTTATCCGGATCCAAAAGGGGACGAATCGTTGCGGCGCACATTATCAGCCCATCTCAAGCGGCACTATGGGATCGAGGTGGACTGCGAGCAAATTTTGATCGTATCCGGCGCCCAACAAGCCC
This sequence comes from Effusibacillus pohliae DSM 22757, assembly GCF_000376225.1. Taxonomy (NCBI): domain Bacteria; kingdom Bacillati; phylum Bacillota; class Bacilli; order Caryophanales; family Alicyclobacillaceae; genus Effusibacillus; species Effusibacillus pohliae. The sequence continues at coordinate 31,141 of NZ_AQXL01000122.1, read as the reverse complement.
TGCATCTGCTCACCCAATGCATTCTGCGGCCGGGAGACGCAATCGCGATGGAAGGGCCTTCCTACGCCTATTCGTTGCCTTTGTTCATTTCGGCAGGCTTGCGGCTGTTCCGCATCCCGCTCGATGAGCAGGGACTCAAGCCGGACGAAGTGATGAACCTTTACCAGAAACACAAAATCCGCATGGTGTTCACCAATCCCACCTACCAGAATCCGACGGGAACCACCCTGTCGCTGGCAAGGCGCAAGCGGTTGCTGCAGATCTGCGAAGAGTTGCGGCTGCCGATTGTCGAGGATGACGCCTATGCGTCTCTCACGCTGCCCGGAGCGCCGGCTCCGCCTCCGCCGTTGATAACGCTGAATCAAGGCGGAAGTTCGGTCATCTACATCGGCAGTTTGTCGAAAACGGCGGCTCCCGGACTGCGTACCGGCTGGATCGTCGGCCCTCGCTCCGTCACGGACCGGTTGGCGGACGCCAAACAGCAGATGGATTTTGGGACCAGCGTGATCGTGCAGAAACTGGTCCAACTGTATTTGTCTTCCGGAGAATGGGAAAAGCATCTGCGGCAAATCCGGGAGCAGCTTTCAGTCCGCCGGGACGTGATGCTTGCAGCATTGCAGCAATATGTGAGGGAACAAGCCAATTGGACGGTGCCGGAGGGAAGCTATCATGTTTGGTGCAGGTTGCGGCGTGCAATCCCGGATGCGGAACTATTGGAAGCGGGGATCGAAAACGGGGTCTTGTTTATGCCGGGCAGCGTATTTGGGGCGGGGCCCGGTTTTGTCCGGTTAACGTATGCGGGACAAACCGGATCGGCCATCATCGAAGGCATCAAACGGTTCTCCGAGACGTTGCAAGCGATTCAGACACCCTAAAACAGAAGGCGGCCGCTTTTGTAGCAAAAACAGAAGCGCCCGGTGCGCATTGATACCAGGCGCTGGACCCTTCCATACTAGAAAAATATCGTTACACCTCGATCGATTCTCCCGCTTTTAACACCACACCTTCAATGCCGGCCGGTTGCAGGCGGGCGGCAAATGCGGCAGCATCCTGCTCGATCAACGGGAACGTGCTGTAATGCATGGGGATCACTTTCTTGGCGCCTACCCACTTGGCGGCGATTACCGCATCATCCAGACCCATGGTGAAGTTGTCCCCGATCGGCAGGGCGGCTACGTCGATTTTGGCGAACTCGCCGATCAGCCTCATGTCTCCGAACAGCGCCGTATCCCCCGCATGATAGAACGTTTTTCCCTGCATTGTCAGCAAAAATCCGCAAGGATTGCCGGTGTAGACGATCCCTTCCTCTTCCGCAACGACAGCCGATCCGTGGAACGCGATCGTCAGCTTGACGCGGCCAAACTCGAACTGATGGGCGCCGCCCAGGTGCATCGGATGCACAGGCGCTCCTTTTTGGCTGCAATACATCGCCAATTCGAAGGGAGCAATGATCGGTGCGTTGTTGCGTTTCGCAATCTCAATCGAGTCCCCCAGGTGGTCCGAATGTCCGTGCGTCACCAACACCGCGTCGACTTGGATCTCTTCCGGCTTGGCCACCGCCGTCGGATTGCCGGTCAGGAACGGGTCGATGATCACCGATTTGCCTCCCGCTTCCGCCAGGAAACAGGAGTGGCCGTGATAGGTAAGCCTCATTTTGAATCGCCTCCCTCGGTTTTGGTATTCAGTGCCACTTCACTATCAATAATGCCTGAATCAAGCCGATTAGTCCACCGAGCAGCGCACCCAGCCAGGTGATCATTTTCAGTTCTTTGTTGACCACATCCACGACCAGTTTTTCCAGTTTAGGGATGGGAAAACTGGCCACCTGCCGTTCGACAATCCGGCGAATCCCAAGCGACCGCAAAATCGGCCCCACCCATTGCACCGAAGACTGCTGCAGGCGCCCTAGGCAACGGTCGAGGAAGTCCACTGCCCCCAGTCGTTGTTTTTGAAACTGTTCATACACGTCCCAATCGAGAATGCACTCGGTCAAGTACCGGACCGAACCGGCGATGACCCCGGAACACAAATCGAATTGCGGCGCCGTTCCCAACTCCCGTTGACCGGCAAACTCCTGCAGCACCTCGCCTGCATTCCGGTCCAACAAAAATTGCCACTCCGCCTGCAGCTTGTCTTGCACAAACCGCAACGTGTCGGGGCTTGCCAGCCATTTTTTCAGGTGGGGAAGGATCTCGTCGACCAGCTTGTCCTCCTGCACGAACATGACCGCCATGCGGCCCAGCATCCCGCCCGCGAGCAGCCGTTCTTGAATCGTCAAGGCCATAAATTGCCGCATGTCAGGCGAGTCCACCCACTGTTTTCCCTTTTCCAGCAGCATTCCCGCCAACCGGTCGATCCGTTCGCCGATGCGTTCCCGCAACGCTGTGGGAATCAGCTCGCGCATCCGCTTCGATCCGATCAGCGGCAGCACATTCGCTTCGCAGGCTGCCCGGGCCCATTTTTCCGCTTGCTCGGTAAGTTCATCTGCTGTCTTGCCGGTGACACGGACCAGCAATGCGCGAACCGTGCGATCTTGCGCCAGGATGGTCTCCAGCCAGTTCAGAATGCGGGAGCGCATCTCCTCGATCCAATCCGGTCGGCTGAGCGACGCTACGATCCCTTCGTCAGTCAGCAGATGCTGTTCCACCACTTCGCCAAGTTTATCGGCGATTTCCGGTTGCCGCTTCGGAATCAGCCCCGGGGTCAGCGGCACCCGAACACCAAATAGGCGCCATTCGGTCCACGGGCGAAACAGCATGACAATCGCCAGCAAATTGGTGCCAAACCCGATCACCGCTCCGATCACGGTAGTAACAAGAACCACTTCCACCCGATCACCATCCTACACCGACTGGTTCATCCAATCGGAAAAACTCCGCTCAAAACACCATCCCTGCGGCGTCTACTCGTACATCCGTGTGTGCCGCAGCAAGACACAGCAGGTCTTGCGTGATTGGAAACCTGCACAGGGCCAGCTTCCATGTCCTGCACTCATTCTAGTATACCCAATCGCCCGTTCCAGCGCATTTTGTAGGAGACCGGTTTGCACCACCCAATCCGTTCCAAGCATCCGCGCCGATTCCGTCGAATCGGCTCCAATTTTGTTGCCTGGGAAATACAACATCATTGTCTGTCCCCAAGCCGTACTGACAACAGCGCGATATTTGCCGCCAGATAGCTGGCCAAACCGGCGAACGGGATTGCTCCCACGACTCCCGGCCAGGAAAAAGCATGAAACCCCGCTACCATCCCAAGCAGCACCACTCCCGGCAGGGTCAGCAGCAAAATCGACTTCCTGGCGGCGTGCCATCGATCTTGCGGTTTCCACGGAAATAACCGCAAATAGGGATGCGCTTCCGCCTCCTCCCACAGGCTTTTCGCCCAAAACGCCAGCAGCAGGGCCAATCCTGCCCCCACCAGCCACCTGCCTCCTGAAGGAACAAGCAAACTCCCAAACAAAAACAGGCTGAGCATGCGCCCGTAATTCCACAAGTGAATCCGGTTGCGCAGCACCGACTTGATTACAGCTTCCGTCAATTGGTTGACTGCCGTTCGCCGCCGAAACAGAGGTTTCGAGCTCCGGAACAAAATCGGCTTTTTGCGCTGGTCCCAGGGAGTATGTTGCGTGATGCCGGACGTGCGAAACAGCAACGCGGCATATTTCAGCCTCGCCTCCCGTTCGCGGGCCACATCGGCATAGAAACTGCCTTTGAACGCGACCCGCTTGTTCACCAGGTAGGCGAGCAGCAAGCCCAGCCCCACACAGATCCCGACCGGAACCAAAGGATCCCGCAGCAGCAACCAGCTCCCGCCGGCAAACAGCGCGGCTCCCGCACCAAACAGGAGACCCAGCCAAACGGTACGACGCCAGGAACGGTACCGAACGGACAAAAACTGTTTCAGAAACGCCAGATCAGCCTTCACCAACCAGGCCAACAACGCCCAAACAGCGGCCTGCAACAGTGACAGTTTGTAACGGAACAACAGGAACGGCGCCAATCCGGTAAAAACGAACAGCGTGCCGAACAGTTGCACGAGCAGGGAATATGCGATTCCCCGTCTGACAAGCGTGCTCACCCATGCGGTCCGCTGCAACAAAAACAGTTGATCCGCCTCTTCCAGAAACAACCGGATGGTGCCGGACCAGGCGAACAGGAACAAAAGACCCGCCACCGCCTGAACAGGCACCCGTTCCGTCCACCGCGGCAGCGACTCCCACCACGTCGCATACTGATAGACACAAAACGCCGCGAGCGGCAGGAGCACGTACAGCGCTACGGTCCAATCGACAGCCAGTTTCCAGACCTGGTAGTGAAACGCCCACTCGGCACGGAGGCGCTGCCGGAACAATCGACCGGCCGTCAGCATTCCGCCCCCTCCAGCAAGCGGTCGAAGCAATCAAACAGCGAACCGCCCGACATTCCGCACCGTTCCCTGATTTGTTCGAGATTGCCCTGCGCCACCACCCGCCCGTCCGCAAGCAGCAGAAAAGCGTCGCAGATTCGCTCCGCCGTGTCCAGTACGTGCGTCGACATCAGGACAGCCGCTCCGCGTTTTCGTTCCTCGTCCAGCAGTTGCAAAAATTCTTTTGTCGCCCGCGGATCTAGCCCGATAAACGGTTCATCCACAATATACACATCCGGTTGCAGCAGAAAGCCAATGATCAACATGATTTTCTGCTGCATGCCTTTTGAAAAGCTGGCCGGAAAGTGATGCCGCACATCCTGTAGCCGGAACCGGCCCAGCAGTTGCTCCGCTTTTTCCGCAAAATCACTGCTTTCCATTTCATGCGCCGCAGCCACCAGTTCAAGGTGCTCCCACAAAGTGAGCCTCTCGTACAGCACCGGCCGTTCCGGAATGTAGGCATAACTCCGGTTGGGCCCCGTAAACGAGACCGTCCCATCCATTTCTTTCAACAGTCCCAGTATCGCCCTGATCGTGGTGCTCTTTCCAGCCCCGTTCGGTCCGATCAGCCCCACCAGCTCGCCTGAACCGACGGAAAACCGGATATTTTGCAGCAGATCCCGTCTGTCCGGATAGCCGGCCCGCACGATGTTCACCGACAGCATTTGCATGACAGACTGTCCTCTCGTTCTGTTTTCCCCCATTCTAGCATAAAGGAGAGCCCTGCTTCACCACGCTTGCACAGGAGCGCCGCAAAACAGAAAAAACCCCGGCCGGCAGCCGAGGATCATTTATCAACCGATTATTGCCTGTCCATCTCTTCTGTCTGCAGGGCATGACGCGCGATGACGATCATTCCACAAGCAACTGTAGCTGCAAGCAGGAAAAGTGCCAGGAAGTCGGATTGCACGGAAACCCCTTCTTTCAAAATATTCCTTCTTCTATTAAATTCGTTCGTTCCATTGCCAAATTATATGGGGGTATGGCGGTCGTCAGTATTGGAAAAATGGGGTGCATGCGCAGATTTTGCGGAATCGGCCAGCAGGGTTTTGCATATCGAGAATTGAAAGTAATCTGTAACTTCTTTTCGAAAGGAGCGATCCGGCATGTATCTGACCCTGTTTGAAAACGATCAGCCCGTTCATCCCTGACCTGGGACGGGGGTGAACGCGTTTGCATCCTCCGTCTTGGGGATCCATGTCTGAATCCCAGCTCAAGAACGGAGGGCTTGTTGATGAAACATTCGATTCTGGGAGCGGTGTGTTTGGCTCTGGCCGCCAGTATCTGGGGCGGCATGTATGTGGTGAGCAAGTATGTGCTGCAATCGGTTCCGCCGTTTACGTTGCTTTGGCTTCGCTATGTGATCGCCGTTCTGGTACTGTCGGCGATCCTGTGGAAAACCGGCAGGTACCGGATCGAAAAGCGGGATTGGCTGCTGATGGCGTGGATCGGATTTGTCGGCTATTTTGTGTCGGTGGGCGCCCAATTTGTCGGAACCAAGCTGTCGGATGCCCACACGGGCGCCCTGCTGACATCCGCATCGCCCGCTTTCATTCTGCTGTTTGCGCGGTGGCTGTTGAACGAACCGATTACGCTGCGCAAATGCGTCTCGCTCGTGCTGTCCACCGCCGGTGTGATCGCCGTAATCGGTTGGAACGGTGGAAACGAAGGCAGTTTGCCGGGAAACATCTGCCTGGTCGTGGCGGCGGTCACATGGGCGCTCTTGTCCGTGTTTGCCAAACGGGCAATGGCCAGGTATCCGGCCCTGACGGTTACCACCTACGCTTTGCTGTTCGCCGTTTTTTTCACAACGCCCGCCATGCTGTTGGAAAGCGGCAAACCGGGGGTGGCGGTGCTGCTCGATCCGCTGATTGGTGCAGGCATCCTGTATCTCGGCATCGTCTCCACGGCGGGCGCGTTCCTGCTCTGGAACAAGGGCATGGAACTGATGGATGCCGGGATTGGCTCCCTGTACTTTTTCTTCCAGCCGGTGGTCGGCACGCTTTTGGGCTGGTTGCTGCTGGATGAGCGGCTGCATTGGAATTTTTTCATCGGCGGGTGCTTGATTATCGCCGGTGTGATGATCGCCACGGTGCAAACGACCGGCCGGACGTCCGTTTCCAATTTGCGGTAGCCCCTACGCCTGACGGCGGGGGCTTCTGCCCTGAAGACTTGGTAAGCAAGGGGGAATCGGCATGAACGCCCAGCAACTGAACGAAACGATTCAGAAGCATATCCGGCCGGACACGTTTCCGGTCGGCATCAAAATCGTCAAACAGCCGCACGACCTGCCGCCGAAAGTGAAACGGCCGCAGCGAGATCTGGGGATACAGATCACCATCTGCCAGGCGGTGGGATTCGCCCGCCGCTACGGCTGGACGATCGCAATGAACGGGGAAGACCTGTCCTGCCCGATTGCGCAAGTCGCGTTTGGCTATGAACCGGAACTGCCGTATTACACGGAAGGGAACCTCGTGTGCGGCATGTATACGGAAACATTGGAAGCAGGGGCGCTGACCGAGCAGGATGTTCCGAAGTTCTCACAGGAGGAAAGCGGCTTTTATGTGGCGTTCCCGTTGGAACGGGCTCCGTTTGACCCGGACGTGGTGGTCGTTTACGGCAATTCCGCCCAGGTCATGCGGCTGACGGCCGGCATGCTGTACAAGCGGGGCGGCTCGATCCCGTCCACTTTTTCCAGCCGAGCCGACTGCGCGGACATTGCGATCAAACCGTTGAAAACGGGACAGCCGCAGGTCATCTTGCCGTGCTACGGGGACCGGCTGTTTGCCCAAACGCAAGACACCGAAATGGCGTTCAGCTTTCTGTTTCGGGACGCGGAAGAGTTGGTCTACGGCCTGGATGGAACCCACAAAGGCGGGGTCCGCTATCCGATTCCCGCGTTTCTGCGTTATCAGGCCGAATTTCCAAAAACCTATCAAACATTAACCCGGCTGTTTGCGGAAGCCAAAAAAGAAGCGGAAGCTCAATAAGCCAGACAAAGACCGGCACCTTCCGTGTCGGTCTTTGTCCGCGTACATAAGCCCGCCAGCCTTCCTGCTATTCCGCCCGGTCATTCATGCAGCGTTCACATTCGTACATTACCGCTTCCCGCTGGTCATACATCTGCTCCCCGCATACGCTGCATTGTGCCGTCACCTGTGGGATGGCCGTCAGGGGTCGATAGGTCCACCCGTAGAATTCCGCGATTGACATGCGAACCGCCTCCCGTTATCTGAATGTTCTTGTGGATATTGTACTATAACAGTATGGATAAGTAAACATCTGTGTTACTACAAATTTGCACAGAAAAAAACCAGCCATTCTGCTGGTAGCCAGAATGGCTGGTGCCTTTGGTCCTTGCTTTACTGTTGTTTCTGCTCGCCCGTTTCACACGCCAAACGGATTGAGCGGTTTTTCCCCGATGTACGAGAGGACGCTTTTCGTTTCCGTGTACAGGTTGAGGGTTTCCAACGCAAGTTCCCGTCCGTAACCGGATTGCTTGTAGCCGCCGAACGGCAGGCCAGGGAACGCGGAGAACGGCGAGTTAAGCATGACGATGCCGGCCTTGACGGCAGCCGCCACCCGGTGCGCCTTGGCGAAGTCTTTCGTCCAGATCGCGGCGGCCAGACCGTAGATTGTATCGTTCGCCTGCCGGATCACATCTTTCTCGTCCGAGAATTTGATGATCACCACAACCGGCCCGAAAATCTCCTCCTGGGCCACCCGCATGTCATTCGTGACATCCGCGAGAATCGTTGGCATGTACCAGTGGCCTTTGCTGAACGCCTCGCCTTCCGGCCGCTTTCCGCCGTACAAGAGCGTCGCTCCTTCCTGCAGCCCCAGCTTCACATAGCCGTCGATCACTTCTTCCTGCTTCGCCGAAATCACCGCACCCACATGCGTATTCGGATCGAACGGATCGCCGACCCGCAGCTTTTTCGCTTTTTCCACAAACCGTTCGACGAACTGGCTGTAAATCCGTTCGTGCACAAACAGGCGGGATCTCGCTTCACAAGATTGACCCGTGTTGTAGAAAATTCCGAACAGCGACCCGTCCACCGCCGCGTCCAGATCCGCGTCGTCAAACACAATGTTCGGCGATTTGCCGCCCAGTTCCAGCGTCACCCGTTTCAACGTTTCGGACGCCCGGCGCATAATATCCTTGCCGGTGGTGGTCTCGCCGGTAAACGCCACCTTGTCGACGCCCGGGTGCTGCGCCAGGTAGGAACCGATCGTCGCGCCGCTGCCGGTGATCACGTTGACGACCCCTTCCGGCACACCCGCTTCCAGGCAGATGTCCCCCAGCACCAGCGCGGTGATCGGCGTTAGGCTGGCCGGTTTCAACACGACGGTACACCCTGCCGCCAGAGCCGGAGCGATTTTCCATGCGGCCATCATCATCGGATAGTTCCACGGAATGATTTGGGCACAAACACCAACCGGCTCGCGCAGCGTATAGTTGAAAAATCCGTTCGGCACCGGAATCGTTTCCCCGCTGAGGGTGGTGGTGGCGCCGGCATAAAATTCGAAATCCTCGATCGCCTGCATCACTTGCCCTTTCGCAGCCGAAAGCGCTTTCCCGCTGTTCAGCACTTCCAGTTCCACCAGCTTGTCAAACCGCTCCCGCATGATCTGCGCGATCCGGTTCAGAATCTGGCCGCGCCGCGACGCCGGATAGCGGCTCCATTTGCCCGTCTCAAGCGCTGCCCGGGCGGCCGCCACCGCGCGGTCGACATCTTCCTTGCTGGCCGACGCGATTTTCGCCAATGGCTCACCGGTCGCCGGATTGTATGTGACAAACGTTTCGCCCGTGTTGCTGTCGCAATGTTGCCCGTTGATCAAAAGTTGGTACGATTCTTTCAGCACCGAAGATTTCCCCTCTCTAAAAAATCGGTTTCAATGCTTCAAACGGATTTTTGCAGGTTCTGCAGTACGCAATGCTGCGGCAAGCCGCAGGGCCGAATAGATTGTCCAGCGTGGTGTCGGCGGAACCGCAGAACGGGCAGGTGATCTCCCAATCGTCCTGCGGTCGGCGGGGCGGCGGCGTGATTCCGAACTGCCGCAATTTTTCACGGCCGGTTTCGCTGATACGGTCCGACGTCCAGGTAGGTTCAAACACAAACTTCACCTGTGCCCGCTTGACGCCGGGAATCGCCGACACCCGCTCAACGATCGACCGTTCGATAATTTTCACGGCGGGACAGCCGATGAAAGTGGGAGTCACCTCGATCTGCACATCGCCCCCTTCGACTTCCACGCGGTGGATCATCCCCATCTCCACCACGCTGATGCAGGGAATTTCCGGGTCGGTGACTTCCTGCAGCCCGTTCCACACCGCTTGCTCGATCGCCTCAACATGCGTGTTCATCGGAATCCTCCTCTTACCAATTGGCCGCCGGGTCCAACCGGTACACTTCGGACAGAGTGGCCACAGCCTGTTGTAGTTCTTCCGTATGTTGTCCGGCGCGGCCGTTCAGCTCCGGCGGCTGCGGCTTTCCCAGCCACGGTAACCGGTAGGCCTCCAGGCTTTTTTTCGCCCGTTCCTGCCAACGCTGCGCCAGCAGTTCGCTTCCCTCGATCAGGCCGTGCCCGACGATTTCCTCCGCTTTCGGACCAAGGTCAAACAAATCGCCCAGATCAGACCACGCCTGTTGCAGCGCAGCCACCAGACGCTTGCGCGCTTCCTCCGTACTGGTGGCCAACTGTTTCATCCAGACCGACCAGTGGTGCAGGTGGTACTTCAACTCCGGCATCATTTTGCGCGCCAACTGAGTCAACGGCAGATACGAGGAGTTTGCCAACGATTCCAACCGCACCTGTTTAAACAGGCTGTACAGATAAAACCGGACAACTGTATAGGCCCAGTCAAACTGAGGATTTTCCAGATACGTGCCCGATCCGTTGGCCCGCTCCACCAGAATCGCATTGCGGAACGCTTCCGGCTGCCGCAATTGCGCCAGATCGTCCGCTTTCCCTTCCCCCAGCGCTTCCAGCATGTCGAAAAATGCCACCGCGTGTCCCATCATGTCCTGGGAGATCGAGGAAAACGACACATCCTCCTCGATATGGGGAGCCAACCCCAACCACTCGGAACCGCGGTAGCCGAGTATAAAGTCATCGTCGGCCAACAGGTACAACAGTTCCACAAGAGCAGCTTTGTAGGCGGGATTCGCCATCGCTTGCCCCGCATCCACTACTTTCTGCAACCCGGTCATGTTCCCACCCCCGTCTAACTCTTGGTCGCAGCGTTTTTTTCGTACTGCTCCCTATGATAGCGCCATCTTCTTTGCAACTCGGCGTAGCCCTTCGTCTCCCGGTAGTCCTTGTTGTCCATCCGCTCGAGCGATTCTCGTTCTTCCGGCGGCAGGACGTAAATGTCATCCCGTTTGACCACCCACAGGTTCACACACGAATCGCGCCGCAGGAAATTTTCCCGCGCCATCGCCATCGCCATTTCGTGATTGGGCGCCAGCAGGCTGAACTGGTGCACGAAGGGGCTCTTCGAATTTTTCTGGCTGAACACTTCAAACACCGCAAAATCTTTGGTTGGATCAGTCTGTCCCGCCATGCGAATCCCTCCTAACTGGCCGAGCGTTGGTGAATCAGCAGTGCGTCCCGTACCCATTTCGCATCTTCATACGACATTTTTCTGAGCAGCAGTCGTTCCCGCGATTTCGGTCCGTGGCCGCTGACGATCCGTTTGAATTCGTCCCAATCAGGCTGCTGGTAATGCCACACGCCGGCCGCCTCGTCATAATGCATCGTTTCGTCCGGAATCGTCAGGCCGATATGGCGAATGTGCGGTACATATTTGGTGAAAAACGCCTGCCTCAACTCCTCGTTCGTCTGTGTGCGAATCTTGTATCGCATGTTGATTTGCTGGTTGCTCGAGATCTTGCCGTTTTCCGGCGGACCGAAAAACATCAGCAGTGCCTGCCACCAGCGATTGAGCGCTTCCTGCAGCATCTGCCGCTGCTGCTTGGTTCCTTCCGCCAGCGCCAGAATCACGCTTTCGCCGTGCTGCATGTGGAATTTTTCCTCGGCGGTGATCCGCAGCAGCGCACGGGCGTATGGCGCATAGGACGAATCGAGCGACATGGTTTGCGTGATGATCGCCGCTCCGTCCACCAGCCAGCCGATAATCCCGGCGTCCGCCCACGTCGGTGCCGACATATGAAACACGTTGTGGAATTTCAGCGACCCGCTGAACAGGTCGTTCAACAGATCCTCCCGCGTTTTGCCGAGCGGCGCCGCGAGATCCTCTGCCACCCGCAGCAGCAGCTGGCCATGCCCCACTTCGTCCTGTACCTTTGCCATGATCGCCAGTTTCCGGTGCAGGGTTGGCGCTTTCGGCACCCACTCTTTTTCCGGGAGCGCGCCCATGATCTCGCTGACGGCGTGCATCGCGATCAATTTGATCAACTGGTGCCGGTAATCGTCCGGCATCCAATCGTCCGCCTCTATTTTTTCCCCCCGGTCGATCCGTTCCAGAAACTTCTGCAACCGGTCGTAATCCGCGTGCCGATTGATAGCCGCTTGGCTGCCCATCAATGCTCCTCCTCCCCGTGCTTTCATCACCAAATAATCGTATAACGTTTATCTAACGTAATAGTATCATATTGTAATATAACGATCAATAGGATTTTTCGGATTTTTTCGTTACATGAAAAAAGGCTCCGTCCGCTTGGACCGGGCCTCCATTGAAAAACCACTATTCCTTGTCCGGCGCGCTTTCAAATACGCTAAGGAAAAAACGGACGGCGCCCGGATCGAGCAGCGCGTAGTAATTCCGGAACAACCGGTCGGCATCGCGTCCCACCCAAAAATCGGGCAGCAGTTCATCCGGCAGACTGGGGTCGATAAACAAAAACTTGCGGTACTCGTGCACCAGCTCGGTTTTTTTGACAAAACACTCGCTGTCGGAAATCGGTTCGCACCGTTCGACCTGCCGTCTGAGTTCCTCATATTGCGGCTGATATCGTTCGATAAACCCCGCGTATGCCTGGTTGATTTCATCCAGGTTCCAACACTTTTCCACCAATTGTTGCGGATCGTCAATCCCCTTGTAGTCGGCAGTAAAAATTTCCACGCAGTCGGTGATTTCGTAATTTTCGGCGATCTCTTTGACCCGTTCCACCAAATCGTGCGGGCTGATCCAGACGCTGTTGGCAAGCATGCCAAACCCCATCCAGCCCAGCTCCTTGCGCAGCTGGTCGCGGATACCCCGCCGTTTTTCCGGAATGTTGTAGGTGATAATACACCATTTGCCGTCCCATTTTGCCGGCAGATCCTTGTAGATGCGGGCGGCCGCCTCGTTCAGCCGCTTTTTGCCGCGGGCGGTCATGGAATAGTAGGAGCGGTTGCCGATCTTCCGGGCTTTCAGCCACCCCTGACTGACCATCCGGGAAATGGCCACCCGCACCGCCTGCTCGGACATCCCGAACTCCCCGAGCAGGCGGGTCAGGCTGCCCACCCAGATTTCGCCACCGTACCGGCGCACATATTCACCGTATATTGTGAAAAGCATCGATTGCGGTTTCATTCTTTCACTCCGTTCCTCCGTGGTTCAACTGCTTGTACACAGTGAATTATTATAGCAAAAATTCCATATCAGTTGCAGAACGGAGTGGCCAGAAACCGTTACATCGAACAATCGAACGCTATCGTTTCACCTGTGCACGGACCCGATTTTCCAGTTCCTGAATCCGCTGCAGCATGTCCTTTTGCCGGAAGATCGCCTGCGTGAAGGTGCCTTTACCCACCAGATTCAGGTCGGTCTCGGCGCTCACCTCGCACACCACACGCTTCGGCGTGACCTCCGTGCAGACCGCCCGGAACGTGACCTTTTGTCCGAGCACGGCGGGTCCGACATGTTTCACGTCGATCGCCAGACCGGCTCCCTCTTCCCCCTCCTCCAAATACGGAAGGATGATCTTGCGTCCGGCCCATTCCATGTAATAAATCATCGTCACCGTTGACAGCACGTCATGCACGACCTGGCCGTTAAAAGACGGCCGCATGTCCTCCGTCACCGTCACCGTGAATTCCTCTGTGATGCCCGGCTGCAACCCCGGTTTGATGACAGCCGCCCCCTTTCAGATCCGTTCAATGATCGTGGCGATTCCCTGGCCGACTCCGATGCACATGGTGGCCAATCCGTAACGGGCGCCGCGCCGTTCCATCTCGCACAGAAGCGTCGTCAAAATCCGGGCGCCGCTGCATCCGAGCGGATGCCCGAGCGCAATGGCGCCGCCGTTGACGTTCAAGCGTTCCGGATCCACGCCGAGTTCCCGCACACACGCCAACACTTGGGCGGCAAACGCCTCGTTGATCTCGATCAGGTCGATGTCCGCGAGCGTCAGCCCGGCCAGTTTCAACACCTTGCGGGTGGCCGGGATGGGACCGGTTCCCATGACGGAAGGATCCACTCCGGCAACCGCCGATGCGACGATGCGGGCCCGCGGTTTCAGGCCGAGCCGCTCGGCCGTCGCCTGTTCCATCAGCAGCAAAGCAGCCGCCCCGTCATTGATGCCAGAAGAGTTGCCCGCCGTCACCGTTCCCCCTTGCCGGAACGCCGGTTTCAGCTTGGCCAGCTGTTCGAGTGTCGTATCGGGGCGGGGATGTTCGTCCTGCTGAAAAATCGCCACCTCCCCTTTGCGGCCATGGATCTCCACAGGCACAATCTCATCCTTGAACTTGCCTTCCGCCAACGCTTTCGCGTATTTTTGCTGGCTGGCCAATGCGAACCGGTCCTGCTCCTCGCGGCTGATACCGTATTGCTCGGCCACGTTTTCCGCCGTTTCCCCCATGCTGTACGGGTAGTACATTTCCGCCAGCTTTTTGTTGACAAACCGCCAGCCAATCGTGGTGTCGTACATCTCCATGTTGCCGCGGGGAAACCCGGTTTCCGGTTTTGCCATCACGAACGGCGCCCGTGTCATGCTTTCCACGCCGCCGGCAATATACACGTCCCCGCAGCCTGCTGCAATCGCATTGGCGCACTGGTTGACCGCCTCCAGCCCGGAGCCGCACAGACGGTTGACCGTGACACCCGGCACCGAGACCGGCAGCCCGGCCAACAACACCGACATTCTGGCCACATTCCGGTTGTCCTCCCCGGCCTGGTTGGCGCAGCCAAACGCCACATCATCGATCAGTTCCGGATCCAACGCGTTCCGTTCCAGCAGTTTCCGAATCACAACCGCCCCCAGATCGTCGGGGCGAACGTCTTTCAAACCGCCGCCGTAACGGCCGATGGCCGTCCGGACCGCGTCCACAATCACAGGTTTTCTCACAGTTTCCCCCTCCTATCGGACAGCCGCTGCCAGCTGATACGAATAAAATCCCTGTCCGCTGCGCACGCCCACCCGGCCAGCCAGCACCAGCTTGCGCAAGAGCGGAGCGGGCCGGTAGCGTTCCTCCGCCAGATCCCGATGCAAGCCGCGAATCACCGCATACACCTCGTCCAGCCCGATCCGGTCAGCCCATTCCAGGGGACCATACGGGTAATTCGTGCCTTTTTTCATCGCAATGTCGATGTCTTCCGGTGTGGCGGTGCCTTCCATGACGGTAAATACGGCTTCGTTGACAATCAAGGCAAGGATGCGCGGAAACACCAATCCCACTTCATCCTCCACGACGGCCGTCTCCTTGCCCAACGATTCGAACAGCCAGACCGCCTGTTCCACGACAGCAGGGGCTGTCTGCAAAGCGGGAGCGATCTCCAGCAAGCCCCGTTCCGCCACCGGTACAAACGTGCCAAAACCGCAGATCCGCTGGGGGTACCGCGCCCAGGAAGCCGCCTCGGTCGCCGTCACCGCCAGGGAGGTCGCCAGAATCGGCACATCCGGCGGCAGTTCGCAGTCCAATTTTTCAATGGTGGCCCGCTTCAGATCCAGATCGTAATTGGTCACTTCGATGGCAAAGCGGACGCCGTCCGCCGCTTCCCGCACCGGTTCCGGCACCACCCGGTAGCCGCTTTCCCCGAACAGCTCTTTCAGTTCATCGTGAAGAGGGCTTTTACCGACCAGCAGCACCGTCTTATTTGTCATACTCATAGTACCCCTCCCCCGACTTCCGGCCGAGCGTTCCCGCTTGCACCATCCGTTGCTGAATGCGGCTGGGCCGGAACCGGCCATCGTGGAAAAAGTTTTCGTACACCGATTCGGTCACCGCAAAATTGACATCGATCCCGATCAGGTCCTGCAGCTCGAACGGCCCCATTTTGAACCCGCCCGCCTGTTTCATGATGCGGTCGATTGTCTCCACCGGCGCAATCCGGTCCTGCAAAATCCGCAACGCCTCGTTATAGAAGGGGCGCGCCACCCGGTTGACGATAAACCCCGGCGTATCATTGGCATACACCGGAACTTTGCCGAGCTCCTTCGCAAATTCGTAGACCTGCTGCGCTTCCCGCTCGCCCGACTGTTTGCCCCGGATCACCTCGACCAGCGGCATGACAGGAGCGGGATTGAAAAAATGCATGCCCAAAATCCGCTTAGGGTGATCCAACCCGCCAGCGATCTCGGTCACCGACAGGGAAGAGGTGTTCGTCAGGAGCAATGCGTCCTGCCGGCAGATTTCGGTGAGCGTGCGGAAAATCGATTTTTTCAAATCCAGCCGCTCCGATACCGCCTCGATCACGATGTCGCAGCTGGCCAGCCGCTGAATCTCCTGGACCGGTTCGACCGCTTGGCAAATCTCCTCTTTTTCCTGTTCCGTCAGCCTGCCTTTGGCCACCTCTTTCGACAGGGTGGACGCCAGGTACGACTGCGCCTTGTCCAGCGCGGACGGGTTGGCGTCGAGCAGCCGCACGCGGTGCCCTTTTCTCGCGCAAACCAGGGCGATCCCGGCCCCCATCGTGCCTGCCCCGATCACGCCGATCTGATACGCGGCCACGGTTTCCACCTCTTTCTGCGCTATATTCCTTTAAATACTGGAGTCCGTTTTGCAAAAAAGGCGTCGACACCTTCCTTGTGATCTTCTGTGGAACCGGCGATTTCCTGTGCAAGCGCTTCATATTCAAGGGTCTCCTCAAGCGTCGACGCAAGTCCCTTGTACATCGTGCGCTTGATCAGGCCGATCGCCTTGGTCGGCAGCTTTGCCAACCGGCCCGCATATTCCATCACATCGGTTGCAAATGTCTCGGCCGGGAATATGCGGTTGACCAAACCGATGCGGTACGCTTCCTCGGCCGATACCTTTTCGCCGGTGAACGCCAGCTCCAGCGCTTTGCCGATGCCGACGATTCGCGGCAGAAAATAACAGCCTCCCGAATCCGGCACCAATCCGATGTTGACGAATACGTTCGCAAACGATGCTTTGTCGGAGGCGAGCCGGATGTCGCAGGCCAACGCCAGGCTCATGCCGGCCCCGGCCGCCACCCCGTTGACTGCCGCCAGCACCGGTTTTTCCGTGTTGCGCATTTGCAGGATCAGAGGATTGTAGCGTTTGCGCAAAAACTCGCCGAAGTCGATCTCCGTTCCCTGTACCTCTCCCAGATCCTGCCCCGCGTTAAACGCTTTGCCATTGCCCGTCAGCACAATGCAGCGGACATTTTCCTGCTTGCCGGCCCGCTTCAGGGCATCGATCAATTCCCGGTGCATCTGTTCGGTGAACGCATTGAATTTGTCCGGGCGGTTCAGCGTAATTTTGGCGATTCCGTCGGCCGCCTCATACAAGATCGTTTCATACATCGCAATCCCCTCCTACCGTCCGGTAAAATTCGGCTTTCGCTTTTCAGCGAACGCCCGCATCCCTTCCGCCTTGTCCTCGCTGGCAAACAGCAGGTAGAAGCAGTTGCGCTCGTAATCCAGGCCTTCGTCCAACGGATTGTCCAGCGCTTTCAGCACCGATTTCTTGATCAGCCGGACGGCCACCGGCGGCTGCTCTGCAATTTTTTGCGCCAGCCGGATCGCTTCCCGCAGGTACAGTTCCACCGGCACCACTTTGTTCACCATGCCGTACCGCAGCGCTTCATCGGCAGTGATCGGTTCCCCGGTCAGCAGCATTTCCATCGCTTTCACTTTGCCGACCGCTTTCGTCAAACGCTGGGTGCCGCCCGCCCCCGGCATCACGCCGAGCCTAATTTCCGGCTGGCCGATGCGGGCCGTTTCGGAGGCGATCACCATGTCGCAATTCATCATCAACTCGCAGCCCCCGCCCAACACGTAGCCGCTCACCGCCGCAATCAGCGGTGTCGCGATTTTGGCGATGCGGTCCCAGACCGCAAACTGGTCTTTCAAAAGCATCGGAATCGCCGCTTCGTCCGCCATTTCGGAAATGTCGGCTCCGGCGGCAAACGCTTTGTCGTTGCCGGTGAGGACGATCGCCCGGATCGAATCGTCCCGGTCCATGCGTTCCAGCGCTTCCACAATTTCGTCCACCATTTGCAGGTTGAGCGCGTTCAATACCTCCGGCCGATGCAGCGTAATGATGCCAACCGGCGGCTCGTGTAACACCCGAATGTATTTTTGGTTCATCGGACTCCCCCGCTTTCCGCTGCCGTTTTATTTGACAGCGCCCGCTTTGTTCCGGTAGTCTACGATCCGTACCGCTTTGCCTTCGCTGCGCGGGAGCGTGTTCGGTTTGTTCAGCTTCAGCTGCACGGAGACGCCGAGCGCATTTTTCATCATATGCCCGATCTCTTTCAGCAGGTTGACCACGCTCTCGCTGTTGTCCAAATCGTCAATGCCTCGCATGAACTCGTTCGTCAGTTCGCAATGCACCTCAAACCGGTCCAGCGCGCCGTCGCGGTCGATCACCACCTGGTAATGCGGGGCCAGCTGTTTGAAGCTGAGCAGCACCGACTCGATTTCCGTCGGGAATACGTTGACCCCGCGGATGATTAACATGTCGTCGACGCGCCCCTTGATCCGTGACATGCGGATCGTGGTGCGCCCGCATTTGCACGTTTCCGGATTCAGAGACGCGATATCGCCGGTGCGGTAGCGGATGACCGGGAACGCTTCTTTGGTCAGTGAAGTGAAAACCAGTTCCCCTTCCTGCCCGTACGGAAGCGCTTCACCGGTGGCAGGATCGATAATCTCCGCCAAAAAATGGTCTACCGCGATATGCAGCCCGTCTTGCGCCTCATGGCACTCGATCGACACACCCGGACCGATCACTTCGCTCAGTCCGTAAATGTCGACCGCCTTGATGCCCATCTTGTCCTCCAGCTGCGCCCGCATTTCTTCCGACCACGGTTCGGCGCCGAAAATCCCGTATTCCAGGCTGGTTTCCCGCGGATTCAAGCCCATCCGTTCCATTTCTTCCACAATATTGAGAATATACGAAGGCGTCCCGGCGATTCCGCGCGGCTGAAAATCCTGAATCAGCGTGATTTGGCGGGGCGTGTTGCCGCCGGAAACGGGCACCGCCGTTGCGCCCAGGTATTCGATTCCATAGTGCAGCCCGAGCCCGCCGGTGAACAGGCCGTATCCGTAGGCGTTGTGGAAAATGTCGCCCGGCCGCCCGCCTGCGCAGCAAATTGCGCGGGCCACCACCTCCGCCCAGTTTTCGATGTCTTTTTTCGTGTACCCGACCACCGTCGGCTTGCCCTTGGTGCCGGAGGAACCGTGGATGCGGACGACCTCTTTCATGTCGACCGCAAACAGCTTAAACGGGTAATTTTCCCGCAAATCCGATTTTTTCATAAACGGCAGCCGCTGCAAATCCTCCAGGCTGCGGACGTCCTCCGGCCTGACGCCCGCCCGATCAAAATTCTGCCGGTGAAACGGCACGTTTTCATAGCAGCGCCTGACGACCTCCTGCAGCCTTTGCAACTGCAGTTTTTGCATCTCTCCGCGCGCCATCGTTTCCATTTCCGGATTGAAGATCATCGTTCCCAGACCCCCGTTTTTGCGTAACTGTTACTCCCCGAGAAACACCGGTTTTCTTTTCTCGCGAAACGCTTCCAACGCTTCCCGCCGGTCCCGTGTCGGAATGATCACTTCGTACGCGTTCGCTTCCAGATCCAGGCCGCTCTGCAAATCGGTACCGTACCCGCGGTCGATCGCATATTTCGCCTGGTACACGGCGAGCGGAGCGTTTCCGATAATTTCCTCCGCCAGCGAGAAACTCATCTCCCGCAACTGCTCCGCATCATTCGCCAGCCCGTTCAGGATCCCGTAGTCGGCAGCCTGCTCCGCCGTAATTTTGCGCGCTGTCAAAATCAGTTCCTTCGCTTTCGAGGGACCGATCAGGCGGGGAAGCCGCTGGGTGCCGCCCGCTCCCGGAATGATGCCGAGGCTGACCTCCGTCAGGCCCATTTTGGCTTCCCGCACCGCAAAGCGGAAATCGCATGCGAGCGCCAGCTCAAATCCGCCACCGAACGCGTAGCCGTTGATCGCCGCAATGGTCGGTTGCGGCAACCGCTCCAAAGCACAGAACACGTCCCGGATCTTGCGCACGTTGCGGCGCACCTGCTGCTCATTGAGCGTTCTCCGCTCCTTCAGATCGGCGCCCGCGCAAAACGCCTTGCCGGCGGCTGTTACGAGCACCACCCGGGTTTGCTTGATGTCCTGCTGCAGCTCCTCGATCACTTCGCCCAGCCGCACGAGAGTCGGATAATCCAACGCGTTCAACTCATCCGGCCGGTTCAGCCGGATGACTCCGATATGCCCCCATCGTTCCAACAAGACAGTCTCCCGTTCCATTTCTTTCCCCCTCGCCTCCAGTGCCCGGCATCCATTGCGGCAGTCTATTGCTTGGGATTTGCGCGGGCGTACGTCCCCAAAGCGATCGCCACCAGTTGCCCGTCGCCCGTCGTGACGCGAGCTTCCATCACAATCAGCTTGGCGCCGCGTTTCAACACCCGCGACTCGGCGATCAGCAGATCCCCCTTTGCCGGGGCGAGGTAGTTGATTTTGCTTTCCACCGTCACACACTGCTGAACCCCGTCGATATGCGGGGCAGCTCCGTGTCCCATCGCCACATCGGCCAGTGTGCTGGTAACGCCGCCGTGCACGACTCCCTCGATGCTGTTGTAAAATTCCGGACGGATATTTAAGGTTGCAGTGCAACCGTTCTCATCGATCCGCTGAATCTCAATTCCCAAATAATTGTTGAACCGGTTTTTCGTTTCGTACCTCATCACGCTGCCACCCGTACTTTTCATAAGCTGTGTTGCCCCCCAGTCAGTCGCATGTTTGTAAGCGCTGTCATTTGTGCGGTTCAACCGGGACAAAATAGTGGTTCTTGCGATACGCCAGCGCATCCAGCAGCGCGACCGTGCCGTGTTCGTTCTCCACCCGGATGCGGTACCACGCCGTGCGGGGTGTTCTGTTTTCCTCTACCGCCGTCGCCCGCAGCCGGGTTCCTGCAGAGCTGGCCGCGAGATAACCGATATTCATCGACAGGGCGACCGACGTCTTGCCGTACGAATTGGACGCCACCGCAAACACAAAATCGGCGAGGGAAAAAATCACACCGCCATGCGTCGTACCGTGCGCGTTCAACATGTCATACGTCACATCCAATTCGGCGGTGGCGGTACCTTCGCCAACCTCGAGCAAACGGATGCCCAACAACCGTCCAAATGGATCCTGCTTCAGTTTCTCGCAGATCTGTTCGTAATACCGCTCGTGAACTGTCGAATCATCTGGCCGCGCCTCTTCATTCCGGAAGTGAATCAAACCGATCACCTACAACACTTCAGCAAAATGCATCGATACGAGTTTACCGGCAAACCCCATCAAATCTTTGCCTGCGGCTCGTCCCTCCGGGGAAGACAGCGCATTGGCCAACGCTTCCTTCGTTTCAAAATACATCTCGGCGATCAGGTGCAGGTCGCTTTCGCCCATGGGAGTCCCGTAGACTTTGCTCACCTCCAGCTTCAGCAGTCCGGGCATTTTGGCCGCAAGCGGTGCATGCACTTCATTGTAATGCCGGTCGAATTCCTCCATGTTCTCCGGTTTCCGGTAAATCGCCACCAACTTTACCATGTTTGTCTCCTCCCTTTGCTTCATCCGGATCAGTCGTTGCCATCTCGTCGACAAAAGAATATAACGGAATTTCTATATAACGTTATTTTAACGTTGTTACTGAAAATAGTATATTACCCGACTCGCTTTCGTCAATAGACTTATCAGTCATTTCCGACAACGGTTAGATAAAAATTCCACACAGATAACGCTGTGATTCCGCACCTGCTTGGTACTTTGCCGGGGACCCGCATCCGTGCGGGGCCGAACATAACAGCCGCCACAACCTCCCACCAAAGTGAGGCCTGGCGCTTTCAGCGCCCCGGCGAGATTTGTGCCCTATGGGCGCAAAGTGACAAGATCCATGTAGCTGATTCCGAATACTTTGATGGGTACCCAAGTGCGGCGTGTGTTCGGCACTAGCGCTTCCATGCGCGGGGCAACGCCGAGTTGATCATCCGTGAGCCAAAAAATAGGGGTGGAAGCCGCCCTCCCGGCAGATTCCTCCCCTTCGTCCGCTCGCGCTGTACCTGTTGTAACCGTGGATACGGCACGCATTACTCGGCATGGGAATTCATGCAGCGTTCACATTCGTACATCACCGCTTCCCGCTGATCGTTTAATTCCGCTCCGCACGATGTGCATTGCGCCGTCACCTGACCGCCGTTCAAGGGTTGGTGCGTCCATCCGTAAAATTCCGCCATCGACATCCGAACCGCCTCCTGTTATCTGAATGTTCTTATTGCAGATATTGTATTATAACAGTATGAAAAAGTAAATATCTGTATTAATACAAATCTGCAAACTGCAAAAAAACAGCGCCAAAAAAAAGAAACCACAGCTTTTGCCATGGTTTCTGCTGAGCGTAACGCATATTGGCAGGTGACTCACTGCGATCAGGCATCCTGCAGCCGCACAATTGTGCGCCCGCGCACCTCGCCATTCAGGATCGAGGCAGCGGCGGCCGGCAGTTGGTCGAGCGTAATCTCGCGTCCGATGCTGTCAAGCAAACGTGGCGGTTTTAAATCGCTCGCCAAGCGCTCCCATAATTTGACCCGGACGTCCATCGGGCAATACACCGAATCGATCCCGAGCAAGTTGACGCCGCGCAGGATAAACGGAAACACCGTGGTCACCACCTCTGAACCGCCGGTCAGTCCGCTGACTGCGACCGATCCGCCGTATTTGATGGTGCAGAGCAGATACGCAAGCGTCTTACCGCCCACCGGATCGACCGCACCGGCCCAGCGCTCCTTTTGCAACGGACGGCTCGTGTCGGTCACCTCGTCGCGGCCGAGGATTTCCTTTGCCCCAAGCTGACGCAGATAGTCGTGTTCCGCGGCTTTTCCGGTGCTAGCCACCACATGATAGCCGAGCTTCGCCAGCATGGCGACCGCGGTGCTACCTACACCGCCGGTGGCTCCCGTCACAATGACCGGTCCCCGGCCGGGATGCACCCCATTTTCCTCCAACCGCTGGATCGACAAGGCGGCCGTGAATCCGGCGGTGCCGATCGCCATCGCTTCTTTCAACGTCAGGCCCTGCGGCAGCGGTACCACCCAGTCGGCCGGCACCCGGGCGTATTCGCTGAATCCGCCAAAATGGGACACCCCCAACTCGTAACCGGTGACGATCACCTCGTCTCCCTCGCGGAACCGCGGATCGCGAGATTCCACCACCGTGCCGGACAGGTCAATCCCCGGAACAAATGGGTACGTCTTCACAATCTTGCCGTTCGGAATGCAGGCAAGCCCGTCCTTGTAATTGAGACTCGAATAGGCCACCCGAATGGTCACGTCCCCCGCCGGCAAATCGGCCGGGGTGAGTTCCTTCACACCCACGGAAAACGAATCCTCTGTCTTGTCCACCACGACTGCGCGAAACCCGCTCATCTCGATCCCCCTCACTTTTTTCGCCGTCTCACGGTTCGACCGGCGCGCGCCAATTCGCTTTACGCCGGCAAACTGTTCCAACCAGGATCATCGTACTAAATTTTCAATCTGCGAATCAAGTGGCGGGTCGCCCCGTCCTGCTCGTACACGACAGAGGGTACCATTCACAGTGGTTTCTCAACGGCGGTGAGTACCATCCACAATGCCTCCATCGATCGCGACAGTCCGCGTCTACCGCCGGACCCTTCCCGACAGAGACGGCAGACCGCGGAAAAGCGGCCATACTAAGCCATTTCCAGGAACAGCCGATCCGGATTTTCCAGCAACTCCTTGATGCGGTTGGTGAAGCGGACGGCAGTGGCTCCGTCGATCAACCGGTGGTCAAACGACAACGATATGTGCATCATCGTCCGGATCACCCCTTGTCCGTCGCGAACCACCATCCTGGGTTCCATCTTGTGCAGTCCCAAAATCGCCGCTTCCGGATGGTTGATGATCGGGGTTGCATACAGCCCGCCGATCGGTCCCACGTTGCTGATCGTAAACGTACCGCCGGTAATCTGTTCAAGCTTCAGCTTGCCTTGCCGCGCCAAGGCCGCCAGTTGGCTGATCTCTTCCGCAAGTTGAAAAATCGTCTTGCGATCCGCATGTTTGATCACCGGAACGATCAGGCCGTCCTCCGTGTCGGTGGCAATCCCGATGTGATAGTAGCGTTTCAGGACGATTTCGCCGCTTGCATCGTCAATCGAAGCGTTCAGCATCGCGAACTCCTTCAGTGCAATAACCAGCGCCTTGATGAAAAACGGCAGGAACGTCAGCCTGATCTGCCGCTCTTCCGCATATACTTTCAACCTGTCGCGCAGCGCGATCAGCGCGTCCATTTCGACCTCATCGACATGCGTCACATGCGGAATGATCGATACCGATTTGACCATATGCTCCGCGATTTTCTTGCGGATGCCGCGGAGCGGGATGCGCTCTTCCGGCTCTTCCGCCATGCGCCCGCCTGTCGCGACAGGCGGCACCGCGTGGCCTGCGGTTTGCTCCGACTGCCGGCTCGCTTCGCCGCTGGTCGCTGTTCCCCGGCCGCTGCCGGCATCCGTTTCACCCTGGTGCCCCACGTGCCCCACGTGCCCCACGTGCCCCACGTCCGCTTTGCGTCCGCTTTGCACACCGCTTTGCAGCGCCTGCACAAACCGGCGCAGATCCTCCTCCGTCACCCGGCCCACCGGTCCGGTTCCTGGCACCTGTTCAATGTCGATCTGCATTTCTCTTGCCAAGCGGCGCACATGGGGTGTCGCCAGCACCCGCCTCTCCCTCTGTACCGCCATGGCCGCACGAGGCGCGGCCTCCAGCTCGGCAACTTCCCGCCCGGCGGCTGTCTGGCCCGCTGCCACAGCCGACCCGGCCGGCTGCTCGATAACGGGACGGACCGCCACAGCCGCCCCCTCCGATTCCGGCTCGATGATGAACAGCGTCGAACCCACCTCGACCGTCTCACCTTCCGCATGCAAAATCTTGCGGATCGTTCCCGTTACGGGCGAAGCCAACTCGGCGTTCACTTTGTCTGTCTGCACTTCCACCACCGGCTGGTCCCGTTCCACCCGGTCACCCTCTTTCACCAGCCAGCGGGTGATCTCCCCTTCGTGCATACCTTCCCCAATATCGGCCAGCTTGAATTCGACCATCTTCCGATCCTCCCTGTGCCAATCGTCTGCAGCTTCGCCCGCTAGAACAAAATCGTTTCCGTGATTCCAAGTTTGACGCGCGCCTCCGTCGGGAGGTAGTCATCTTCCAGCGAGAATTGCGGCACCGGCACGTCGAACCCGGTGATCCGCCTGATCGGCGCCTTCAGATAGAGCAACGCTTCGTCATTGATCAACGCGATGATTTCCGCCGCCATCCCGGCCGTTTTGTGCGCTTCGTGGACGATCAACGCGCGGCCTGTTTTTTTCACGGAACCGATGATGCAATCCCGGTCGAGCGGATACAGCGTGCGCAGGTCGATCACTTCGCAGGACCAGCCTTTTTCCCGTTCGATGTCAGCGGCCGCTTTCATCGCCACACGGAGCATCGCCCCCCAGGCGAAAATCGACAGGTCGCTTCCCTCCTGCACCACTCGCGCCTTGCCGATCGGCACCCGGTACATCTCCTCCGGCACCTCTTCACTGAATGCCCGGTAAATTTTGGTCGGTTCCAGAAACACCACCGGATCCGGATCTTCGATCGCGGAGATCAGCAGCCCTTTTGCATCATAGGGAGTGGCAGGCACCACCACTTTCAACCCGGGCGTATGGGCAAAAAAAGTCTCGACGCTCTCGGAATGCAGTTCCGGCCCCCGGATCCCGGCGCCGTACGGAGTGCGGATGACCATCGGAACCGAGAACTGGCCGCGCGTCCGGTACCGCATGCGGGCCGCATGCGACACCACCTGCTCAAATCCCGGATAGATAAAAGCCAAAAATTGGATTTCCACGACCGGAATCATCCCGTTCAACGCCAACCCGATCGCCGTCCCCACAATGCCCGACTCTGCCAGCGGCGTGTCAACCACCCGTTCCGCACCGTATTTTTCGATTAACCCTTCGGTCGCCCGGAACACCCCGCCGTTGACACCGATATCCTCGCCCAGTAGCATCACGCGGGGATCGTCGGTCAGCTTCTGGTCCATCGCTTCCCTGATCGCTTGCAGCATCGTCAATTTCCTGCTCACGCTTGCATCCCACCCTCGTTCAAAACTCGCTGCAGCTCCTGCTGTTGCTCGCGAATGTGCCACGGCATCTCGGCATATACATGCGCAAACATGTCAGCCGGCTGCGGTTTTGGGAAGGCTTCCGCCTCCGCCAGCGCGGATTCGATCGTCTCCCCAACCTGCCGTTGCCATGCCGCTTCCTGTTCGTCGTTCCACAGCCCCTGCTTTTCCAAAAACCGGCGCAACCGGTCAACCGGATCGCGGCGGCGCCACTCCTGTGCGAGCACTTCCTGGTCGCGGTATTTTTTCGGATCGTCAGCGGTGGTGTGGGCCCCGTAACGGAACGTGACCGCCTCGATCAACGCCGGACCGCCTCCCACCCGCGCCCGCTGGACGGCGTCTTGCACCGTCAGCCAAACCGCAAAAACATCGTTGCCGTCGACGCGGACTCCGTGAATGTCATACGCGGCCGCCCGTTGGGCGATCGTCCGCGAAGCCGATTGCCGGGAAAACGGAACGCTGATCGCATACCCGTTATTTTGACAGAAAAAGAGGACAGGCGCGCGGAAGACGCCGGCAAAATTCAGCGCCTCGTGAAAATCCCCTTCGGAAGTGGCACCATCGCCGAGATAGGCGATACTGACCGTTTGCTCACCTTTCAGCTTGCTTGCCCAGGCTGCCCCCATCGCATGCAGCATCTGCGTGGCAATCGGCACACACTGCGGCAGGATCCGTTTGTCCTCCGGACAAACGGAGGCATCCGAGTGCCCCATCCAGTACAAAAACACTCGGACAAGCGAGTGCCCGTGCACAATAGCAGCCGCGTGATCGCGGTAGGTCGGAAACATCCAGTCGCCTGCCCGCAAGGCCATCGCGCTTCCCACTTGCGCAGCTTCCTGTCCTTCAAACGGGGCGTAGGTCCCCAACCTGCCTTGCCGCTGCAAGATGATGCACTTGCGGTCAAACGTCCGCACCAACACCATTTTTTTGTACATGTCGATCATCAGATCCGGCGTGATTCGCCCGCTGATGTCCTCCGCCAGTTCCCCCTCCGGCGTCAACACTTGATACAGTTTCGTCATGTCCGCCACTTCCGGCGCCGTCGCACCCTCCTCGATACCGGTGAACGACCGCACCACATCTTTCTCGATTAACATGTTCCCACGCTCCCCTGCAGGAATAACAGATCGGTTGAACAAACCATTGCCTACGTCGTGCGCGCTTGTCAGTCAACCCTCGCGCCGGCTGAGCACCAAAACGTGCCTTCCCTGCAGAATGACCGGCTTCCTCACGCTCAGCCAAATTTATGAAATCGCTTTCAAAATACTGTTGCCACCAGCGGCGAGCGGTTGCAAGTCCCTCCCGCCGACCGTAGCCATTTCGCCCGGTCCCGCCGGTGGGCGTCCGTGAAACCGGAGCGGTTCACACGAATTCATCAACAAATCGAAATTCAACCAATCACCCTAATTATAATTTCATTTGAAAAAGTGTTTCAAATATGTGCATAAACGCATAACCGCTTTAAATCACGAAACTACGATCCGCAAAAAAAATTCCCGCCCTATCGGGAGGGAATTTTTTACAAAAATGTCATTTCGCCAGCTCACGCAGGACTTTTTGCAGAATGCCGCCGTTCCGGTAATAATCGATGTCGACGATGCTGTCCAGGCGGACGATCGCGTCGAACTCAAACGAACTTCCATCCGGGCGGGTAGCGCGGACTTTCACCTGTTGCCCCGGCTGGATCTTGTCATTCAGGCCGAGGATGTCAAACGTTTCCTCACCCGTGATGCCGAGCGACTTCCAGCTCACCCCTTCGGTGAACTGCAGCGGCAGTACGCCCATGCCCACCAGGTTGCTGCGGTGAATCCGCTCGAAGCTTTCCGCGATGACCGCTTTCACGCCCAGCAAGTAGGTGCCTTTTGCCGCCCAGTCGCGGGAGCTGCCGGTGCCGTACTCCTTGCCGGCGATCACCACCAGCGGAATGTTTTGCTCTTGGTACCGCATCGATGCATCGTACACCGACATGATTTCCTCAGTCGGGAAGTATTTGGTTACGCCGCCTTCCGTACCCGGCACCACCTGGTTGCGGATCCGGATGTTGGCGAACGTTCCGCGCATCATCACTTCGTGGTTGCCGCGGCGGGAACCGTACGAGTTGAAGTCGGCCGGTGCCACTCCGTGCTCTTGCAGATAACGGCCTGCCGGGCTGTCCGGTTTAATGCTGCCCGCCGGTGAGATATGGTCGGTGGTCACCGAGTCGCCCAACAGCAGCAACGTTCGTGCGCCTTTAATCTCTTCGATTGCCTTGAGTTCTTCGCTGAGATCCTTGAAGAACGGCGGTTCCTGGATGTAAGTCGATTTTTCGTCCCAGTTGTAGAGCGTTCCGGTCGGCGCATCGATTTGGTTCCAGACTTCGTTGCCGGTAAACACATTTTCATACCGCTTGCGGAACAAATCGGGTCGCACCGCTTTGTTGATCGCTTCCTTGATTTCTTCCGAAGACGGCCAGATGTCCCTCAGGTAGACCGGTTCGTTGTCCTTGCCGTAGCCGATCGGCTCGCTCGTCAGGTCGATGTCGACCGTTCCCGCCAGCGCGTATGCCACGACAAGCGGCGGCGATGCCAGATAGTTCGCTTTCACAAGCGGATGAATCCGTCCTTCGAAGTTCCGGTTTCCAGACAGAACGGCTGCCACCGTCAGGTCGTTTTCGGAAATCGCATTGGCGACTTCCTCCGGCAGTGGACCGGAGTTCCCGATACAGGTCGCACAACCGTAACCGGCTACATGGAAGCCGAGCGCTTCCAGCGAATCCATCAGTCCCGCTTCGATCAGGTAGTCGGTCACAACGCGGGAACCGGGCGTCAGGCTGGTTTTCACGTAAGCTGGTTTGGTCAGGCCTTTTTCCACCGCTTTTTTCGCGAGCAGGCCAGCCGCAATCAAGACGCTCGGGTTCGATGTGTTGGTGCAGCTCGTGATCGCCGTGATCACCACAGACCCGTTGCGCAGGGTGGATGTTTTGCCGTTCGGATGCTCGACTTTGACCTCTTTCTTGATTTCTTCATCCGACAGGCCAAACCCCCCTTTGTCGATCGGCGTGCGGATCGCCGAATTGAACCCTTCCTTCATCGCCGACAGTTCGATCCGATCTTGCGGACGGCGCGGACCTGCCAGCGACGGCACGACGGACGACAGATCGAGTTCCACCACATCGGAATAGACCGGCTCTGGCATGTCGTCCGTGCGGAACATGCCCTGCGCTTTGTAGTAGGCTTCCACCAGCGCCACCTGTTCTTCGTTGCGGCCCGTCAAACGGAGGTAGTTGAGCGTTTCTTGGTCAACCGGGAAGAAGCCCATCGTCGCTCCGTATTCCGGCGCCATGTTGGCGACAGTCGCCCGGTCCGCCAGGCTCATTTTGCTTACGCCAGGTCCGAAGAACTCGACGAATTTGCCGACCACGCCTTTTTTGCGCAAGATGTTGGTGACAGTCAGCGCGAGGTCGGTCGCGGTTGCTCCTTCCGCCAACGTTCCGGTCAGTTTAAACCCGACGACTTCAGGTGTGACAAAATAGAGAGGCTGCCCCAGCATGCCGGCTTCCGCTTCGATACCGCCAACCCCCCAGCCTACGACGCCGAGACCATTGATCATTGTCGTATGCGAGTCGGTTCCGACGAGCGAATCCGGAAACACGATCGTTTCGCCATCCCCTTCGCTGGTCATCGCAACCGACGCCAGATATTCCAGGTTCACCTGGTGTACGATCCCGGTAGCCGGCGGCACGGCGCGGAAATTGTTGAAGGCCGTTTGCGCCCAGCGCAGGAAACGGTAGCGCTCCTGGTTTCGTTCAAATTCCAGTTTCATATTTTGATCGAGCGAATCTTTGCTGCCGAAGAAGTCGACCATCACCGAGTGGTCGATCACCAGGTCGACCGGCACCAGCGGATTGATTTTCTTCGGATCTTTTCCCATCCGCTCCATCGCAGCGCGCATCGCCGCCAGGTCGACGACAGCCGGCACGCCGGTGAAGTCTTGCAGCACGATCCTCGCCATTTTGAATGGGATTTCCTGGTTGAGATCGCGTTCTTCCGTCCAGTTGGCGATTTTCTTAACGTGGTCCTCGGTGATGGCGACGCCGTCAAATTGGCGCACAGCCGCCTCCAGCAGAACCTTCATGGAAAACGGCAGTTTCGAGACCGGCCCCAGTTTGCTTTCCTCAAGCGCCGGCAAGGAATAGTAGGTATACGTTTTGTCGCCCACTTGCAACGTGCGACGCGCTGAGAATTTGTCTTGGTTTGCCACGGCAACAACCTCCTCACTGATGCAGCAGACGAACCGGTCGTCCCATGCAGCCGCCCCCGGTTCTTCATGGGACCCCAATAGTTTCATCTACTGAAACAACGTTTCATTTAATGGTATACATCTGTATTATAGATGATTTTCTTGTCAATTTCGATAGGCTTTTTGGAAAAAATCCTGCCGCTTCGCTCCCTCCCATCGAAAAAGGAGCGACCGTCCGGTCAACTCCTTTTTAAGATGCTACCGCACAGGAAAAAAATGCACGGAACAGCGGTTGAGCAGCCGGTCCGAATTTTTTCGCAAAATGCCTGCCGCATAAGCGGAGAACGGGAAGCTGCGGCTGCTGTAGCTTTCTTTTTTCGCCAGCCAATTCGCCCGCGTTTCCGCGTGCCCCTGAGATCAATCTGTGTCCTAGATCTGACGCTATCAAAAAAGCACGCTTTCGCGTGCCGTCTCAGTTCACCTACGGATATCGGCCGGCACACCGAAGCAACGCGGAGAATTGTACTCTCCCCTTATCTGTTTCGGCAATGCATCCGATTCCGACTTATAATAGTAAGATTTTTCAATTGGCCGTAATGAATGTATCTGGAGGCGCCACCCGGATTCGAACCGGGGAATAAAGGTTTTGCAGACCTCTGCCTTACCACTTGGCTATGGCGCCGGATGGATGGCTGCAGCTTTTCATGCACAGCGTTTGCAAGATGTGGAAATGAGTCCTGCGTGTCCAAATGTGGCTGGGGAGGTAGGGATCGAACCTACGCATGACGGAGTCAAAGTCCGTTGCCTTACCGCTTGGCGACTCCCCAATGACACATTCGCCTAGCGACGACCTACTCTCCCAGGGCTTCCTGCCCAAGTACCATCGGCGCTGGAGAGCTTAACTTCCGTGTTCGGGATGGGAACGGGTGTGTCCTCTCCGCTATTGTCACTAG
>NZ_AQXL01000121.1 GCF_000376225.1 Effusibacillus pohliae DSM 22757 | reverse complement strand
CACTCTCGAATAGCGTCCAAGTATCTCATCCTTTCCAAGCAGGGCACAGCCGCCTGACCCAGGGAAATTTGATGGATGTGCTCGTGGCAACAATCATTTGTGCTCAAGGCGGCTGTGGCTAGTTTAAGCCTCGGGGTCGATCCCCCATAAAAAACACAACCTTCCTGTCCTGCTTGGTTTCATATTCGCTTATGGACGCCAAAAAGTAAATCGCTTTGGAGGACATTTTCATAATCATGTTGTGCCCCGCCAGGGGCATGGGGGTTTAAGTATACTTCAAGGCAGTTTTGTGACAAATGTTGCATACTCGGAAAAAATAGTGGTACTATGTAGAGTAGAATTGGCTTGACTAGGAGGAGATCCCGTGTTTCGTTATTATCTCGGCATTAGTATCATGTGTGTCATTTTCGCTTTATTTGCATTGTTCCTCTCGGAAAAACCGGCCGCCATCGCAACCGTGTTTGTAGGAATTGCCGGCGCGTTCCTTTCCATCGCATTCATCACTGCGGGCCCGGAATCCCGCTGGTAGAGGGAAATGCTTACATAGCGTGATCCGGCAGCTGTGCTGCCGTGACACGACTTGTACCCTCTGGATGCATACCAAGGGCTTGCAATTTAACGAAGACGGTCGTCATAACGGCCGTCTTGCGTTTTCGAGTCGAACAAAAAACGCACCTCAGTCGATTTTCTCTCGTTCAAAAATCAATTCAAACTAAGGCGTGAAAGGTCTGCCGCTCGGAAACTCAACGCTTGCTGTCGGACAATTCGCACACGATGATCGGCAGAATCTGCTCGGCATGCCGGTTCAGAGTGAAGACGGGAGCACCGTTGCGTCTGGCGATCTCGGGCAGTTGCCGACACGGTTCCATCTCCAGGCGGGTGCCCACAACCAGCAGCAGATCGGCTTTACCGACCCAGTCGACCGCTGTCGCGAAATGATACACGTCTTCCCCCACCAGCACGATATCCGGTTTTAAAAGATGGCCGCAAGACGGGCACTTGGGAATCGATTCGGTATACACCAAGTCAGACGAAAAAATGGCGGCACACCCTCTGCACACCAATTCCCGCAAATTTCCATGCAACTCCAGCACATGCGGACTGCCTGCCCGTTGGTGCAGCCCGTCGATGTTTTGCGTGATGATCGGCATGCCATGTCTGGCCAGGGCATAGTGGGCCGGATTCGGCTTTGCCTGTTTCCAATGCCGCAGCATATGCCGGTAATAGCGATAAAATCGTTCCGTTGAATGGAGAAACATGTCCAAAGTGAAAAAATCGCGCAATTCAATTCCTTGCCACTCGCCGGATCCGGTGGGCAACCCGCTGGCGACCGATATCCCGGCACCGGTTATCGCTACCGGTTGACCCGCTTGCTGGAGCAATTTTTTGCAGGTTTCCACCGTCTTCCGTTCCACCATCCCAATCTTCATCTGCTCCACCCCTTACCCGATAGTGTGAGCGGGACCGGGAGGAGCATGCATGAAAAAAGCCGCTCCCCGTTCCTGCAATCGTCAGGCACAAAAGAGCGGCATTCCGTTTAGCAGCAGCGGTTGACCGTTCCGCTGTCATAACGGTTTTTCAGCGCGTACATATAATACTCTTTTTCCGACATGGGAGGCCGGTCGGGATGGGTGGATCGGTGATGCTCCAAATACTTCTCGTAATCGGGCATGCCAAAAATCGTCTTGATATTTGACCTTGCCTGGCTGATCCACCCGAAAACCTGTTTCACAGCCGATCACCTTCCAATCGTAGTGGTCGGGATCTGCGACTGAATAAATGGGGTTTCCTTCAGCTCTACTTTTTCCTTGCGCACCAGGATCTTGTACCAGGTCCAGAACGCATTCAGGATCAACAGAATCACAACCGCAATAAACACTGCCGTTACCGCCGCATCCAGTTTATCGTTGAACACGATCTGATGCATCACGTTCATATTCTTGGCCGGCGCCAGCACTTTCCCTTGGGCAATGGCGGCCTCATAAGGTCGTGCATGAGCGTAGAAGCCGATCTTCGGATCGGAGGAGAACAGCTTCATGAATGCTGCTCCCAGAGTCGTCACGCACAGCCAGATGAACGGCACGATCGTCACCCAGGCATAACGGGCTTTCCCCATTTTGATGATGATCGTGGTGGCGACCGCCAGAGCGATTCCCGCCAGCATCTGGTTCGAGATGCCGAACAATGCCCACAGCGAGTTGATGCCGCCAAACGGGTCGACAGCTCCCTGGTACAGGAAGTACCCCC
Organism: Effusibacillus pohliae DSM 22757; assembly: GCF_000376225.1. NCBI lineage: Bacteria > Bacillati > Bacillota > Bacilli > Caryophanales > Alicyclobacillaceae > Effusibacillus > Effusibacillus pohliae. The sequence continues at coordinate 74,659 of NZ_AQXL01000121.1, read as the reverse complement.
AACCAAGCGTAATCAGGGCGGATGCAACCACATTGTATGCAAACACGTCCGTGCGGGCGAACGGTTTGTAGAAGTTTCCGACGATATCCTGGATCATGAATCGGCCGATCCGGGTTCCGGCGTCGATTGTCGTCAGGATAAACACCGCTTCAAACAGGATCGCAAAGTGATACCAGAACGCTTTCGCGCCCGCCAGGAATCGCGAGAAAATCTCCGCCATGCCGACAGCCAGCGTCGGAGCGCCGCCCGTTCGCGACAGAATCGTCTTCTCGCCGATTTCTTTCGCCGCATTTGTAATTTGATCCGGCGTCACCTGGAATCCCCAGGACGAAATCGTGGCAGCTGCTTTTGCCGCATCGGCGCCGATCACAGCAGCCGGCGAGTTCATCGCGAAATACAAGCCCGGCTCCAGTGCGCAGGCGGCGACCAAGGCCATCACCGCAACTCCGGACTCCATCAGCATTCCCCCGTACCCGATCATGCGGGAATGGGATTCTTTTTCCAGCATCTTCGGCGTGGTGCCGGACGAAACCAGCGAGTGGAATCCGGAAACCGCACCGCAGGCGATGGTAATAAACAGGAACGGGAACAACGGACCGGCGAACACGGGCCCGGTTCCGTCGACAAACCGGCTGATGGCCGGCATTTTCAAATCGGGCAACACGATCAGAATGCCGAATGCCAGCAGGAAGATGGTGCCGATCTTCAGGAATGAGCTGAGATAGTCGCGCGGCGCCAGCAGCAGCCAGACGGGCAAAATAGACGCGATAAAGCCGTAAATCGCGATCATGATCGCCAATTTATCCGCTGTAAACGTGAACATTTTCGCCAGCGTCGGATCGGCCGCCACATATTGGCCGGCCCACAGAGACAGCATCAATAGGGCGAAGCCGATCAGCGATCCTTCCAGCACGCGGCCGGGACGGATATACCGCATGTACACGCCCATGAAGATGGCGATCGGGATCGTCATCGCGATCGTGAACACGCCCCACGGCGATTCTGCAAGCGCCTTCACAACCACCAGACCGAGCACCGCGATCAGGATGATCATGATTGCGAGAATGCCGAACGATGCGATCATACCGCCGAACGGACCGACCTCTTCCTTCGCCATTTGGCCGAGCGACTTTCCGTTGCGGCGCATCGACGCCATCAAAATCACGCAGTCCTGCACGGCACCGGCCAACACGACGCCGATGATGATCCAGAGCGCACCCGGCAGGTAGCCCATCTGCGCCGCAAGAATCGGCCCTACAAGCGGGCCCGCCCCAGCGATGGCGGCAAAATGGTGTCCGAACAAGACCCATTTTTGCGTGGGGACATAATCTTTCCCGTCGTTATGGATTTCGGCGGGAGTCGCCCGATTGTCGTTCACTTCATAAATCTTTCTGGCGATAAACTTACTATAAAACCGGTAAGCGACCGCATAGGTACAGACAGCGGCCACAATCAGCCAGGCGGCGGAAATCGTTTCTCCCCTCGAAAGCGCTAACAAGCCGAACGCGGCCGCTCCCAGGACCGAGATCGCCGTCCAGATAAGGATGGAAAGCAATCCTTTTTTCACAATGATCCCCCTTCGAAAAATTTTCTAACAATTAAAATATGGCTAATCCCATTATATTCATTACATCTTGGAAAAATCAATCCTTTAATTTTATTAAGGAAATAGAAAAAAGAGTGATGAGAGCGGCCCATCACTCTCTTTCACCGCCATGCACAAAATTGTCCCTCACAAACGGATTCGATTTCCGCTCCCGTTCGATCGTTGTCTCCGGTCCATGTCCCGGGTAGACCACCGTGTTCGGAGGGAGCGTGTACAGTTTGCTTCGAATGCTGTTGATTAAAGTATCAAAATCGCCGCCCGGCAAGTCGGTTCGGCCGATGCTTCCGTAAAACAGCGTATCCCCGGCGAACACCTGGTCTTGCAAAAGATACGCCACCGATCCGGGAGAATGGCCGGGTACAAACAGCACCGACAGCTTGCGACCGGCGAACGGGATCGTATCGCCTTCCGCCACAAATCCGTCGGCCGCGGGCCCTGTAATCGGCCCGCCCAATTGTGGCCATCGGCCGGAACCGTTTAACATCGGGTCGGTCAGCCATTCTTTTTCATTTTCATGGATGTAGATCGGAGCGCCGGTTGCTTCTTTCAGCTGGCGCAATCCTCCAATATGATCCAGGTGGGCATGCGTCAGTAAAATATGGGTCACCCGGTACCCGTCAACCGCATCTAACACGATATCCGGATTGTAGCCGGGATCGATGACGATCGCTGTGCGCGTCGATTCATCGGTCAGAACGTAGCAGTTGGTCTGAAATGCGCCAAGCGAAAACCATTGGACATGCATGGCCGCACCCCCTATTCAATCATGCCTTCAACCGGCGAGGAGGCGCTGGCGTACCGTTTTTTGGCGATTCTTCCGGCCAGAAATCCTTTGCGTCCGGCTTCCACCGCCAGCTTCATCGCTTCCGCCATCAATACGGGATCCTGCGCACCGGCAACAGCGGTGTTCAGCAACACCCCGTCAGCCCCCAATTCCATCGCAAGCGCCGCATCGGCCGGAGAACCGACGCCCGCGTCGATGATGACCGGAACTTTGGCCTCTTCGATGATAAACTTCAGGTAATGCGGATTTAAAATTCCAAGTCCGGAGCCGATCGGCGAAGCGCCCGGCATCACCGCATGTGCGCCCGCCTCTTGCAAACGCCGTGCCAAAATCGGGTCGTCGGAGGTGTATGTCAGCACCGTGAAGCCCTCTTGCACAAGGATTTCGGTCGCTTTCAGCGTCTCGATCGGATCCGGCAAGAGGGTCTTCGGATCCCCGATCACTTCCACTTTAATCATGTCGCACAGGCCGGACGCTTTCGCCAAGCGGGCGATGCGAACAGCCTCTTCCGCGGTTGCGGCGCCTGCCGTGTTCGGCAGTAGGGTGAATTGTTTCAGATCCAGCCTTTCCAGAAAATTGGGCGCATCCGGGTTGTCCAGATTCAGGCGGCGCACGGCAAATGTCAGCACTTCCGTGCCGGACGCTTCGACCGCCTTCTGTTGAATGTCCAGATCGGGAAACTTGCCGGTCCCCAAAAACAATCGGGAAGTGAAGACATGATCCCCAATCCGCAAAACATCCGCCTGGAGTGTTTCTGTCGACATTCTCAACATCCTCCTCATCAACCGCCGCCCACAAAGTGGACGATCTCAATTTTGTCGCCGGGGGCCAGTTCCGTATCCCCATACTTCTCACGCGGCACAATCTGCAGATTGTGCTCGATCACAATGATCTTGTCGTTGAGCCCGTAATGGTTCACCAGGTCGATCAGAGTTTTTGCCCCGGGAATCGATCTCATCTGCCCGTTAATCGTCAGTTCCATGCGGTTTCCCTTCCTCTCTGATCCGATCCACCTCGGCACGCATGGCCGCGGCTGCGGCATACACGTCATTCGCTCCGATGATCGCGCTGATCACCGCTACCCCGTTGGCGCCTGCGCGGATGATTTCTGCCACGTCCGGCTGTTTGATGCCGCCGATCGCGACAATCGGAATCGACACATGACGCCGCACTTCCCGCACCCCTTCCACGCCGATCACAGGTTCCGCATCCAGTTTGGTTTGCGTTGGGTGAATCGGGCCAAGTCCTATGTAATCGGCGCCCGCCTGTTCGGCAGCGATCGCTTCCTGCACGCTGTGCGTCGAGATGCCGATGATTTTTTCCGGTCCGAGCAGCTTTCTCGCCACCGCAATCGGCAGATCGTCCTGCCCCAAATGCACGCCATCCGCATCGGCTGCTAACGCGATATCAACCCGGTCGTTGACGATGAACCGGATGTCTGTCTCGCGGGTGATCCGCCGCAACAGCACAGCCATCTCCAGCAATTCGCGGGACGTGGCCTCTTTTTCCCGCAATTGGATACAGTCTGCTCCGCCGCCAATCGCCTGGCGAATCACATCTTCCAGGCGCCTGCCCTTTAAAAAGGCGGAGCCGGTGATCACGTACAATCTGCTGTCCATCACTTCCACACTTTCTCTGCCTGGTAATCAAAAAAGCCGCTTCCGACAGGAAGACGGCATCCGACCAGCCTGAATCAAGTCGCCACTTCCCTACGCTGGCATTACCCAGCCCAGACAACAAATTGCCTGACAGGTTCCAAGGGTTGAGGATCGCTCCTCTCTCAGCCGGTCTCCCAGCACCCCTAGTGGAAACTATTCAGTTACCCAAAACTGTACCATAATCTCAAGCGGAAGAAAAGGGGTGATGACGTTCCTGTTTTTCCCGACCACCACACAACGCTACGCAGGGAGGAGTGTTGCTCAGTACATCGACCCTGGTTTCAGGGGAAAACCAGAAGCGCCGATGTTCATTCCGTGCGTTTATCTGTGGAGAAAATGGGTGACCAATGGAGAATCATTGTTCCAGCAACCGGTTGTGTTCCACCTTGATGCAGGAATCCTGAATCGCCATGATGCCGGCTTCTTCGATCCGCTTGCACTGCTCGTTGTTGACGATGCCCAGTTGGATCCACACCGCCTTCGGCTTCTGTCGCATTTGCAGCACCTGGTCGACCACTTCCGGGATTTGCTCGCTTCTGCGGAATACATCGACGATGTCAACCGGTTCTTCCACATCCAGCAGGCTGGCGTGCGCTTTCCGGCCGAGCACGGTCGTCGCGTTCGGATTCACAGGCACGATTTCATACCCTTGCGATTGCAGGTATTGCGCCACCTGGTTGCTCGCTTTCGCCGGATCGTCCGACAGCCCGACCACCGCGATCGTTTTCGATTGCCGCAGCAGTTCGGCCAATTTTTGATCATCCGGATTTTTGTGCATGCGCGTTCCTCCTCGTTTGATTCTCTTGTCGTCGGGGTGATCCGACAGCTTGCGGGGTTAAACGGGTCGTTTCGACATATTTCTCGAATTTTTCGAATTGTGTTCCACGTGAAAACTGTCACCACAGGCATTTGACGCCGTAACGGCCCGACTTCGTCTGAAAAATCCCGACAAACCGCGGCGCCCGGTATTGCTGGATCCACCAATCATCACGAATGCGGGCAGCCAGGCAACCGGCCTGAAATTTGCTGTCGAACAGTTTTCCGTAATACACCCACGCCATGCTTGTCACCTCAGACACTATACTACCCCATATTCCGCCAAAATTACCGTGAGATCCCTCACGATATTTTCTTTTGTTGGAAATACTATGGTCGAGGTGATAGGAGATGAATTTGAAGAAATGGACATCGGTGCTGCTGGCGCTGTGCGCCTTTCTTTCGCTGGCCGGCTGCCGCCCGTCCGCCCAGGCGCCAAAATACGGGCCGACCCCCGACGGCATGAGCAAACCGGGCCAGGAGCGGACCCCGCCAGGCGAAGAGCATCCGTCAGCAAAGGAAGCGCAAGACAAACCGGCCAACCCCGACCAGCAAAAAAACATCCGCTCCCCGCAACAGGAAAAACGTTCGGAAGCATACGGCAACGCTTCGCAACAGGCGGATCATATCGCACAGGTATTGACAGGCATTCCCGGCGTGGAACGGGCTTATGTGCTGTTGACCGGCCGCCTCGCCCTGATCGGGATCGATTTGAAGTCGGATATCAGCGGTTCCAAGATCGACACGGTGAAATATTCGGTCAAAGAAGCTGCCGAACGAACGGGGCCGGGGTACAAGGCGGTTGTCACAGCGGACGTCGACACGGTGACGCGGATTCGCAAAATGGCCGCAGGCGTCCGCGCCGGCCGGCCCGTCTCGTCGTTTGCCGATGAACTCGCCGATATATTAAGCCGGCTGCTGCCGGAAACATAACAGCGCCCCAGCATTGTGAAGCAAAGCTCTGAAGCGTATTTCGAGTACTTTGCTGGGGACCCCGGAAAAATCCCCCCACAAAGTGGCGTGGGCAAACAATTCCACCATGTCTGGGGCGGAGTTGTTGAGAAACATCCCCCTGCACCGTTACGCGTGCAGGGGTGCGTCTTTTTGCAGGAGCGGCAGGATGACGGTGAAGGTAGTGCCTTTTCCGAGCGCGCTCGACACCACGATTTCGCCCCGGTGTTTTTGCACGATATTTTTCGCGATCGACAAGCCCAGACCGGTGCCGCCTTTCGAGCGGGTACGCGCTTTGTCCACTTTGTAGAAGCGCTCAAAAATAAACGGCAAATCCTCTTCCGGAATCCCTTCCCCGGTATCGGACACCGATACCCGCACATAATGCTCTTCCTTCTGCATAGCGACCGTTACGGCACCACCGCTCAACGTGTGCCGCATCGCGTTGTCGATCAGATTTGTCAGGACCTGCTCCAACCGATCCGAATCCCCGACGATCGGGTACGACTCGTGTTCGTCAAAATCGACTCGAAAATCGAGGCCGCGTTCATGCGCCAATGTCTGAAACTTGCGTCCAACGGATCGGACCACGCTGGCCAGATCGATCTCCGACGTGTGCAGCTCAAACTGTCCCGCCTCCAGCTGGGCCAGGTCGAGCAAATCGTTGACCAGCCGCTTCATCCGGTGCGTCTCGTCCAAGATGATGTGGGTAAGTTCCCGGCGCTGTTCCGGATCATCCCCGAACTCGTCCAGCAGAGCCTCCCCGTAGCCCTGGATCATCGCCAGCGGCGTGCGCAGTTCGTGCGAAACGCTGGCCACAAAATCCTTGCGCATCCGCTCCAGCGTACGCTCTTCCGTGACATCCCGAAAAACGGCCACCACCCCGCGCACCGCCTCCCTGCCCGGCTCGTACAGCGGGGTCATCGTCAGCGCAATATAACGCCCTTGCCAGTTGAGTTCCGTGACTTTCGTTTTCGGATCTTCCAGCACCCGATTTTTCAGATCGTCCAGTTGTTTCGGCAACCGGTCGTCGCCTGGACTGCCCGTTTCTTTCAGCAACAAGGCACGTAGCCATTTTTGCGCCGGCGGATTGGCGAGTGTCACTTTCCCGTCCAGGTCGGCCGACACCACACCGTCTGTCATCGACAGCAAAATTCCGGATAACTGTTCCTTTTCCTTCGACAAATGGTCGATCGTTTCCGCCAGACTTTCGGCCAGAAAGTTTAACGTATGCCCAAGGCGGCCGACCTCGTCGCCGGTCACCACGTTCACTTTCCCGTGAAAATCGCCCTGTGCCATTTTTTCCGCCACTTTTGTCATCTGAATGACCGGCCGCGACAGGTTTTTGGACACCACGAAAGCGAGTCCGGTGGTCAGCGCCGCTCCGACCGCGGCGGCAAAGAAAATCAGGCGGCGGATCTGTTCGATCGCCTTTTCAATTTCCGCTACCGGCTGATGAATCAGTAGCACTGCCCGCAATCGGTTTTGCTCCAGAATCGGATAAAACACCCAGGCGCTGTTCGTTTCCGATTTGAAGTTGCCGAAACCGGGGGTCGTACCGCGGCGCAGGACCGGTTCGCCATTCAGCAATTTCTGCCTGATGTCGGGCGGAAAATCGTCCAGATAATTCGAGTCTCGTTGGGAAAACAGGGGCCCGATGATATACATATGGCTGTTCGATTCCTTCAGGAGTTCCTCGCTGATCGTGATCGCCAGGCTCGGGTTCGTTTCCCGCACCAGCAGGTTGCTGATATAGGCCGCCCGGTTGGTCAGCGCTTCTTCCTGTGAGGAATAAAAATAAGTATCAAACAACTGTTCCAAGAAAACGGCCAGCAGCGACAGAACAAACACGACCAACGCAATGATCGTCAACCAGAGCTTGAGAACAACGCTGTTGCGGATCACTCGCGCACCTCGAACTTGTACCCGACTCCCCAAACAGTGACGATCATTTCCGCCACTTTTTCGGAATAGCGTCCCAATTTTTCCCGCAACCGCTTGACATGCGTATCGACCGTCCGCTGATCGCCGAAGAACTGATAATTCCATACATCCCGCAGCAATTCTTCACGCGAAAACACCTTGTCGGGACGCTGCACCAGGTAACAAAGCAGTTCGTATTCCTTCGGCGTCAGCGACACCTCTTCCCCTTCCACCAGCACCTTGCGCGAATCCATGTTGATCGTCAGTCCGTGTGTGGAGAGAACATGCGCGATCTCCTGATGCGCCGCGTCGTGTTTCGGCTGCGTCCGCTTTAACAGCGCTTTCACGCGCATCACAAGCTCGCGCGGCGAAAACGGTTTCACCACATAATCGTCCGCCCCCAGCTCAAACCCGTGGATACGGCTCGATTCATCGCCGGCCGCGGTCAGCATGATTACCGGCACGTCGCTTTTTTTGCGGATTTCCTCGCACACTTTGCGGCCGTCCATGCCCGGCAGCATCAAATCGAGCACAATCAGGTCATACTCATTGGCGAACGCCATTTCCAGCGCCTGCTGGCCATCTTCCGCTTCCTCCACTTGAAACCCGTTTCGTTCCAGGTACATACGAACCAGTTTGCGAATGCGCTCTTCGTCATCCACTACCAGAATTCGAACATTCGGTTCCATCGCTCTACCCTCCTCTAGATACCCCACAAAGTGAAGTGAAGCTTTGCAGCGTATTCCGAGTACTTTGCACCCAAATGCACCCAAAGGGTACAGTCACTGCACTTCCAATCCATTCGTTCAGGCGTATGCATGGAGACCCACGATCAGGAAGTTGACTCCCACCAGCAGGAACAAGATCACCACAAAACCGGCCACGGCCATCCAGGAAGCGCGCTCTCCCTCCCAACCGCGCGTCAGGCGAAGGTGCAGATAGGCGGTATAATACAGCCAGGTGATCAACGCCCACGTTTCTTTCGGGTCCCACTGCCAATAGGAACCCCATGCTTCCTGCGCCCAGATCATCGCGAACACCAAAGCGCCGAGCGTAAAAATCGGGTACCCGATTGCCACCGCTCGGTAGGAAAGTTCGTCAAGCGACGGCGCGTCCAACCCCTGCACCCACTCCGACACCGACAGAACCAATGGCTTGCGGTTCAACGAACGCAACAGACTGTACAGGATGAGGGCAGTCAAAAACGTCCACAACAGCGTATTCGACTTGACAGCTGCCTTGGCTCCCGTCATCCAGCTTGGAACGTTGAACAGCGGCAGCGGGATGCCAAGAAAGCTCCCGAGCGAGCCGATGGGAGTCCCAATCGGTCCGATCAGCGGCGGCAGCGAGTAGACATTGCCGGTGACAGGTTCCGCCAGTTGATAGTGCTGGATTTTGAAAATCAGCGAGATCGTGACAAAACCAAACAGTGCAATAAACAGGAACAAAACGAACTCCAGCGCCTTGCTCTTGCGGTCCCATTTGCTCACATCGGTGATCACCAACAGGTGCATCAGCGCGGCCGCGAACGCGATCGTCAGCACGCCTTCCCCCAGTGCCGCCGTGGTGACGTGAATGTACAGCCAATAGCTTTTCAACGCCGGAATCAGCGCCTGCGATTCGTCGGGAAACACATTCGCGTACCCCAATACGGCGAGCGCGGTCGGCGCGGCGAACGCCCCCAGGATCGGGAACCGGTAGAACGCGCTGATCACGACGAACGCCAGCATGATGCACCACGCCCAGAAACTCATGTATTCGTACATGTTGGATGTCGGCGAATGGCCGCTGCCGATCCAGCGAGTGATGAAACCTGCCAACTGGACGAGCACAGCGACGATGGCCGCCACATAGCCCCAGTGCGTCCAGACGTTGGCGTTCGCTTCCCCGTTTCTGATCTTCATCTTGCGGCCGGTGACGCCGACGATATAAAGGATCGAAGCGATCAAATAGCCGAAAAACGCCATCCAATACAGCCATGCAGAGATTGTCAACATCACGACTCTTTGCCTCCTTGCCGCACCCGGATCTCCTGCTGCCAGTCGAGCGCGCGGAAGATGCGTTCCAGTTCCTTGCGCATCCCGTACCAATTCTTGCTGGTGTGGGCACCCACGTGCATCACGCCGTTCCGCCATTGCCCCCAGACGCGGCGATGCTGGAAGTAAAAGACCAGAACAAGACCGGCCAGAACCACCACACATCCGGCGTACACAATCGGAATCCCGTTGTCTTTTTGCACGCGCAGCCCGGTCGTTAAAACCGTTTTGCCGCCGACCGGCACGAATTCAAAATTCGTGTTTTGCTCCAAGTCCATCTGCCGGAACACAAAAAAGAACTGCGGCGTGGGCTTGGCAACCCCCGGCCCTTCCACCTGCAAAAGCAGTACCGGGTTGTTCGGATCGGTCGAGCGGGTCACCGGCTGGTTGTTTTTAAAGTCGAAATCGGGAAAATAATCGAGCGCTCGCACGGTATACGGACCGACTTTATATTCCGTCTGGATATTGGAGAAATCGATCTGAAACCGTCCCAATGGCCGGCCGCTCCGCTTGTCCACCAGATCCACGTCGAGCGTCTTGATCATCGGCGGCAAAAAATTCGCCTGGAACAACAGCGTCCCTTTGTATTTCAAAGGATGGTTGACGATGATCTTGTCGTGCAGCACTTCTCTGCCCTGTTCCAGAATCGTCGCCTGTGTCTCGAAATGTTTCGGCCGCCCATCCTCATAAAATTCGACAATAAAGCGATCATTGCGAACGGAAAAATCGGACCCGGGCACTTTCACCGTCTGACCTTCTTCCACCCAGATGTTTTGCGACACGTACCAGCCGGGAATCAGCCGCGACAGCGCTCCCAGGATAATGATGATTAGGCCGATGTGTATGATGTATGCCCCGAAGCGGGAGATTCTCATTTTTTCCGCCAGAAACGCGGAACCCTCACGCCGGATCTTGTACCGCCGTTTCGCCAACGCTTCCGCCAGCCGGTCTGCCGCCTCCTCATCCGCATTTTCTACAGTGACATAGATCGGTTTGCGTTGCACCACCGACAAAGCCGGTTTGACCTCCTGCCGCTGCAGCGACTTGTAAAGTGGCACCACGCGTTCCAGCGAACAGATCACGAGCGATACGCCAAGCGCCAGCAACAGGCTGACAAACCACCAGGAAGTATACATATGGGAAAATCCCATTTTATAGTAGAATTCCCCAAACGTACCGTAATTTTGCGAATAAAAAGCGGCCGGATTGGCCGAAGGAATAAAGTTTTCCTGCGGTAAAATCGTCCCGATCACGGCCGACAGCGCGATCAGGACGATGATCACAACCGCCACTTTGACAGAGGCGAAAAAGTCCCATAACCACTCAAAAACGGAACGGCGCCGTTTGGCTGCCAGCGAATTCATCATGCATCCATCCCCTATGGCTGTGCAAGCAAAGGCTCCACCTTGCTTGCGATCAAATCTGCTGTCAACGGGCGCTCAAACTTCTCCTGCACCCGCCCCTGTTTGTCGATCAAAAACGAAGTCGGAATCGGCCCCACTTTGTACCGGTTCAATGTCACGTCCCGGTCAGAGTCCAACAAGACAGGGAACGTGACGCCAAACCGATCGGTGAATCCCTTCGCGGTCACCCTGCTTTCCGCGATATTGACGCCAACCACCGTAAACCCCTTGTCCTTGTACTGTTTGTAGGCGGTTTCCAGGGCGGGCATCTCCTCGCGGCAAGGGTCGCACCAGGATCCCCAAAAATTCAACAGCACCACTTTCCCCTTCAGATCGTGCAGGGAAACCGTCCTGCCGTTCAAGTCGGCCAGGCTGAAATCGGGAGCAGACTGTCCCGGCCCCACTCCCGTTTTATCCGCTTTCGTAAAATTGATCAGGGCGAAAATGATCCCCGCCGCCGCCAGAATCAGTACGCCGACGGTGACGGCCCTGCCCAGTTTGCTTCGAACTGCCACGTTAGCTGCACCTCATGTGAAAGCTGAAATTCTCGAATTATGTTTCCTAAAGGACATTATAACGTACCTTGAACTGATGGAGGCAGTGACTTGGTGAATTTTTTGTGAAAAAAGGGAGACGGTCATCCCCGCCTCCCTTGTAGTATAGCCGCCGAGTTGATCGTCCATGATCAAAAACTGTGGCCGTTTGCAATCCCCGCGATCTCGTAAAGCCGATCCACCTCCCGCTGCGTCAGCATCCGCCAGCTTCCCGGACGCAGGACGCCCAGCGTCAAAAACGCCAATTGCACCCGCTGCAGCTTGATCACCGGGTGGCCGACCGCTTCACACATGCGGCGTACCTGCCGGTTGCGTCCTTCGTGAATGGTGATGTCGAACAGGGAGCGTTCCGGCGTCCGCCGGATCAGTTTGACTTTCGCTGGAGCGGTCAACCCGTCTTCCAGCAGCACCCCTTTTTCCAGGCGGGACAGTGCATGCTCTGAGATTTCCCCTTTTACTTCAGCGCGGTAGCGCTTTTCTACCTCATGCCGCGGGTGCATCAGTCCGTTCGCAAGTTCTCCGTCATTGGTCAACAGCAAGAGGCCGCTGGTGTTCATGTCCAGCCGGCCGACAGGAAATACGCGCTCTTTTATCTGAACAATGTCGAGCACCGTCCTGCGTCCCCGCGGATCAGACGCGGTCGTCACGACACCGGTCGGTTTGTTCAACAACACGTACACCTTCCGCTCCTGTTCGATCAGTTTGCCGTCCACCGCGATCCGGTCCCGCTCCGGATCGACTTTCATTCCCAGTTCCCGCACCACCTGGCCGTTGACGGTGACTTTGCCGGCAACGATCAATTCCTCACACTTGCGGCGGGAAGCGACACCCGCCCGCGCCAGCACCTTTTGCAACCGTTCCACTTCCGACCCCCATCCCTGCTGCTGTTTATTTCTCTATTATACGGCAAAAATCCAGTACACAACCATCACGGAAAAGACAGCCGCCGCCAGGTCGGACAACAAACCAACTTTCACCGCGTAGCGGGCGTTGCGAATGCCGACAGAACCGAAATAGACGGTCAGCACGTATAAAGTGGTGTCACTCGAACCTTGCAGCACGGAGGCCATTTTGCCGAGCAGCGAATCGGGACCGTACGTTTTGAAAATATCGATCATCACCGCTGACGAGCCACTGCCGGAGATCGGGCGCAGCAGCGCCATCGGCACGATTTCGGACGGAATCTGGAGCAGGCTGAACAGCGGCCGCAGCCAGTTCAGCGTCAATTGCAAGGCGCCCGATTCGCGAAACACCGATACGGCCACCAACATCGCCACCAGATGAGGAATGATCCGTACCGCCGTGGGGAATCCTTCTTTTGCCCCTTCGACAAACGTTTCGTAGACGGGAACCTTGCGAAAATGGCCGATCACCAGGATGGAAGCGACCACAACCGGCAACGCCCATTGCGAAAGGGTGTTCACCCACTCCATCAGCGCTTCCTCCGCTGGTCCCTGTTATACGCCCGGAACAATCGATCGAGCAGGATCGCCACCGATGTGCCGAGAAAGGTTGCCAGAATCGAGGCACCGACGATTTCGGTCGGGTTGGCGGAACCGAACTGCATCCGGTAGCTGATGACCGTCGCCGGGATGATCGTCAAACTGGCCGTATTGACGGCGAGCAGGGTGCACATCGCGTCGCTGGCCCGGTCCGGATGCGGATTCAATGTCTGCAGCTCGCGCATCGCTTTCAGTCCGAGCGGCGTCGCGGCGTTTCCCAGCCCGAGAATGTTGGCACTCATGTTTGCCAGGATCGATCCCATCGCCGGATGGTTTTCGGGAACCGAAGGGTACAAAAAACGGGCGACCGGCCGCAGCAGCTTTGACAGCAATTGCACCAGCCCCGCCTGCTCGGCGATTTTCATCAATCCCAGCCAGAACACCATGATGCTGATCAAGCCGAAGCACACGGCCACCCCGTCTTCCGCACCCTGCAGAATCCCCCGCGTGATCCCCTCGATATTGCCGGTGGCCGCTCCGACGACGATGCCGATGAGCAGGAGGCTGACCCAAATCGCGTTGATCATCTCCACGCACCCCCCATTATTCAAACAGACCTCTTAAAAACCGCTTCAGTTGCGCAAAAAATCCGGTTCCCTCAACGGTTGTCCTGGCTACCAGCGGCACGCTGCCGATTTTTTGGCCGTCAAAATAGAGGGTGACCTCCCCGATTTTCTCACCTGCCCGAATGGGCGCTTTCAGCTTTTGCGGCAGATCGACCTCTTTCCGCAGCAAGCCCTGTTCCTCTTCCCGCACCGGGTATCCAAGGCTGGATTGGGCGACGATTTCGACCGTCTCGGCCGTTCCATTCTTGACCGGCAGCGCCGCGACCACTTCGTCTTGCTTCCAGGATTCAGCGTATCGGTATTTGGTAAAACCGTAATCGAGCAGTTTTGCCGAATCATCCCAGTCCTGTCCGTCATTCAGCACGATCACCGCCAGTTGCCGGCCGTCCCGCGTCGCGCTCGATGCCAGACAGCGGCCGGCCGCCTCCGTGTACCCCGTTTTCACACCGTCGGCGCCTTCGTATCGATACAGCATTTTGTTTTTGTTGCGCATCACCCGGTCCCATTCTTTTCCTTCCCACGGAATCCGCTTTACTTTTGTCCTAACCACTTCCGAAAAAATCGGATTGCGCAACGCGTACGCGGTGATCACGGCCATATCGTGGGCGGTCGAGTAGTGGCCGTCCGCATCCAGTCCGTGCGGATTGGCGAAGTGGGTTCCGCTCAGGCCAAGCTGCTTCACCTTGTCATTCATCATGTCGACGAATTTCTGCACCGAACCGCCGCCAACATGCTCGGCGATGGCGGTTGCCGCGTCGTTGCCGGAACGGAGCATGATCGCGTAGACCAGATCGATCAATTTTTGCTTTTCGCCAAGTGCCAGATAGATCGACGAACCTTCCACGCCGTAGGCGTTTCTCGACGTCGTCACCGTCTCCTCCAGTTTGCCGGATTCGATCGCGATGATGGCGGTCATAATCTTGGTCAGGCTGGCGATTCGCATCCGTTTGTTCATCTCTTTGCCGTACAGGACGCGGCCCGATTGAACGTCGATCAAGGCGGCAGTTTCCGCCGCAATCGGCACCTCTTTCGCAAACCGTTCCGGGTTCCACGCCTCCTTGCCGAACGCCTGGAACGGGATCGCTATACACATGAGCAGAACCAGACCGAGCATGAACCACTGACGCTTTCTCATGGCAACCTCCTGTAGGTGAATTCATCTAAGGTATATGCAGGCCTGTCTGCAAGTAGGACAAACAACAAAAAACCACTCGAAATTTCGAGTGGTTCCGCAAAATCCGAGTGATCCGCAGATTGTGCTCCACAAACCCGAATGGTCCCGCACAATCAGGCACTGCCGCCCGACCGGCTGTTCAAGCGTTGGTTTCGTGCGGATCGGTGATAATTTTCGACTGTCGATGCTGTTGCTGCTGGCCTTTTTTGCCGGTCATCGCCTGGATTTTTTCGATCACCTGCGGCGCCATGTCGATCAGCCGCTCATACAGTTGATTCGGCGCTTCGGAAGACAGCAGCTTCACCTGGCCGTTGCTGACCACCAGGAAACCGATCGGAGTGATCGAGACGCCGCCCCCGGCCCCGCCGCCAAACGGAAAATCGGCGCCGTTGCCTGAGCCGCCGCCCGCCCGGTCGACTTCAAACTCGCTGCCGCCGGCCGCAAATCCAAAGCCGACCTTCGAGATCGGCAGGATTACGCTGCCGTCCGGAGTTTCCACCGCATCGCCGATAATCGTATTCACATCAACCATCTCTTTCAGGTTTTCCATCGCCGTTTGCATCAAACTCTGGATCGGATGATCTGCCACGATTTTTTTCCCTCCCTCAGCATGTACATCCCCAATTGAATGGCTGCCACAATAGCCTGCCCGAGCCAAAAACGGATTATGCAGTCGAGGCTCGTGCGCAACATCAGCTCATGAAAACGGGGTTGCACAGCCATCACCGGTTGCACGCGCAGCGAGAAAAAATGGGCCAACAGCCCAAGCACAGCCCCCTTCACCGACCACACCAAACCGGCTGCCGTTCCTGTCAGCGCAGCGTCTCCCGTCCCCAGTTCGGTCTGCCATTTGATCTCCGTAATTCGAAACGTTTTCGTCGATTTGCGCACATGTCCCAAAAAATTGTGCAAATGCTCGGTCAACTCCCGTTGCAGCTCCAACAGACGAGCGATTCTTTTGACCAATAGGGTGATGCGCGGACGCTTCTTTTTCGGTTGGTCAGCCACTCCCGTCGCGACTTGCGCAGTGATCCGCAATGGTTTGTCTTTCGACATCACCAGCTTGAAGACCGGCATCTCGATCGTATATTTGATCAGGCCGAACAAAGCCCGCAATTGGATCCACAGATGGTCCCGCTCGCCGTCCCTAACATAACGGATATGCACCTGGACCGGCAGGAGGCACATCAGAAAAACGAACATTGCCGCCCCAAACAGAACTGTCCACACCCAGTCCACGTATGCCCCTCCTCTGCCACTATCCGACTGTTAAGTTTCCCCAATCGGAGACACAGCATACCGGCTTGTCTTTGGAGGCCGTTATCGATCCGATCTGCTTTGAGAGTTCAGCACACCGATTAAGGTGGCAGCGAGATAGATCCAATGACCGCATAAACATAAAAAAGGAACCGCCAACAAACGGTCCCGCTTGTTCATATCAGTCTCCCGGATTGTCGTCCGCATTGCCGTCAAAAATCGAACGCTGCTCGAACAGCATCCGTTCTTCCTCATCGAACGCCTCCTGTGGAATGAAGGCGGGGGGTGGGGGCAGTTCGGACAAGTCGCGCAGCCCGAAGTACTCGAGAAACTCCCGGGTCGTGCCGTACAGGATCGGACGGCCGGGCCCTTTCGCCCGCCCGACTTCCGTCACCAGCTTTTTCCCCAGCAGGTTGTTGATCGCTTTCTCGCTTTTCACGCCGCGGATTTCCTCGACGTCAGCGCGGGTGATCGGCTGTTTGTAGGCGATGATCGCCAACGTCTCAAGCGCCGCCTGCGAGAGCGTGGATTGCTGCGGCTGGCTGGCCAATTTTTCAAAATAAGGAGCGTGTTCCGGCAGGGTTGCCATCTGAAACATCCCGGCCACTTCGATGATCTGCAACCCCCTGCCCTCTCGTCGGTAATCGGCAGCCAGGTCGTGGCAGAGATCGGCCGCCTCGTCCGGATCGGTGCCGATGACTTCCGCAATTTGCTTCGCATCCAGCCCTTCGCTGCCGGCCATAAACAGCAGGCCTTCGAGAATCGCTTTCACCTGTTTGTAATCCATAAACAGATTCACCACTCCACGTCACCGTCACTTACTGCACAAGTTGCAACTGGATGTCGGAAAACAATCGGTCCTGCCAACAATGAATCCGGTTCGCCTTGATCAATTCGAGGACGGCGAGAAATGTGACGACGATCTCGGAACGATGCCGCCAGCGGGACAGCAGGGATGTAAACGAGGCTTGTCCATGATGAGCGTGAAGATACTCGAGGATCTCCGCAATCCGTTCTTTCACCGACACTTCATCCCGCTTGACATGCGCCACCGGTTCTTCCTTGTCCGCCTTCAGCAAAGCGTTCCGGTAGGCGTACAGTAGATCATAGAGCGAAACGCCCCGCACCGGATTCGGCTCTTCCTCCGGCACATACGGCGACAGATCGCCGGGGGGACGCGTATAGATGCTCGACCGGCGGGTTTCCCGCAACTGCAGTTCGGCAGCAAGCTGTTTGAACTTTTTGTATTCCAGCAGCCGTTCCATCAACAGTTCGCGCGGGTCCATCGCGTCTTCCACCATGTCAAACACGTCATCCAGTTCCAACGGTTCCGGTTTCGGCAGCAGCAGATTGCTCTTGATCGCCAGCAGCGTGGCCGCCATCACGAGAAATTCGGAGGCGATGTCCAGTTGCAATTCCTGCATCGCCCGAATGTACGACAAATATTGGTCGGTGATCTCCGCGATCGGGATGTTGTAGATGTCCATCTCGTTTTTTTCAACCAGATGCAACAGCAAATCCAGAGGCCCTTCAAACGATTCGAGCCGGATCCGATATTCGCTTTTCATGCCCACACACCCAGCAGATCCATAACTCCGCGGACCGCCGGGACGAGAATCGGCCGGATCAGGCCGGTGAACACCAGCAGCAACAGAATGAACGGACCGTACGTTTCCATTTTGTAAAAAAAACCCAAATGCCGCGGCGGGACCAACGAGCGCAGCACTTTCTCGCCGTCCAGCGGATAAATCGGCAGCAGATTGAACACGAACAGAATCACATTGATATAAATCACGGTGAAGACGATGTCCGAACCCAGATTGAAAAATGGCACGATACCCGACCTGGCGATCAGTACAAACAGTCCGGCCAACAGCAGATTGGCGATCGGACCGGCGGCGGCGACCTGCAAGATCCCCAGCCGGCGGTTGCCCCGAAACATGGCAGGATTGGTGATCACCGGTTTCGCCCAGCCAAATCCGGTCAACAAAATCAGGATGAACCCGAGCAGGTCGATATGGACAAACGGGTTGAGCGTCAACCGGCCGTCCCGCTCTGGCGTCGGGTCGCCCAAACGGTGGGCCATCCAGGCATGGGCCGCTTCGTGCACGGCAGCACCGATCAAAAAGGCGATCGTCGTGTACATCATATGTTGAATATCAAAATGCAGCATGGAGCAACTCCTCTCCCCAACGGTCAAAGGGTCGGCACCATTATATCACAGGCTGCACCCCCCAACAACGCAGATCAGGCGGCGTCTGGAAGACTGTACCGCAGCCGAAGAGGGGGAACCTACGGTTCCGGGTCCCGGTAGACAGACACGTCGTCTGTCGGGATCGGACGCGCGTAGAGCCGCTTCAGCATTTTTTTCAATTGCGGATCGTGGCAAGCATCGGGGTGGACGGAATGACTGACCGACTTGCGGGCGATCAGCAGGATATTTTGTTCGAACAAAGTCCAGCGGGATACCGGGAGTACTTGCACATAGGAAAACACTTGACAGACGGTTTTGTACAACGTGCGAAAGCCGGTGTTCCGGGATCCGCGTACTGCTCCTATCGAATTGACGAACAGCATCCCGTTTTCCTCCATCACATCGCGAATTGCCGAGAAGCATTCAACCGATCGCATCGACTTGGGAATCGAAAAGGAATCGAACACATCCAGGAACACAAGGTCAAACCGTCTGTCGGCCGACTCGAGAAACGCGCGGCCGTGCATCGCGTACAACCGGGTTCGTTCATCGCACGGACAGTCGAAGAATCGAACGGCCGCCTGTAACACGTTTGCATCCCAATCCACCCCGATAATGTCAGCGTCCGGATGATGGCGCCGGATCGTCCGGATCGCGGTGCCCGTGCCGACTCCCAACGAAAGGAACGAGCGCACCTGCGGCAACCATGCCCGGTAAGCGAGAAAAAAGCGCTGATACGGGAACAAAAGCCGCTCTTTGTTCCGCATATCCAGCGCGCCTTGCCAATTGTCGCTTGCGAACGTCATATAGCGAACGGATCCTTTTTCAAATACGTGCACCGTCTGATGCGGCGACCGCCGCTTCCAGATCAGTTTCGTCCTGTGCAACAAGGGAAAACCGAATCGCATTGCTAGGACCTCGCTTCCGTCGGATCGAAAGCTTCCCGCTTCGGGAACAAAACCATCACCAGCACGGCCGCGATGGCGATTCCGCCGATCCATACAAATACCGCATGCAGCCCGGCGTAGAGGGAATCCTCCGCCTGCATTTTATAGTTGAGCACCGCTCCCATGATAGCGACGCC
This sequence comes from Effusibacillus pohliae DSM 22757, assembly GCF_000376225.1. Classification (NCBI taxonomy): domain Bacteria; kingdom Bacillati; phylum Bacillota; class Bacilli; order Caryophanales; family Alicyclobacillaceae; genus Effusibacillus; species Effusibacillus pohliae. Next base: position 55,151 of record NZ_AQXL01000121.1, on the reverse strand, counting down.
GACAGATGATCCAAGCGAGCGAATGAATTGGTTGGTGGCGGTCGCAATGCCGCGCCGGTTCCAATCGACAGCGCTCTGAATCGCCACCGTAAATGCGAGCGTCGACATGCCAAGCCCGACGCCCATCACAGCCATCAGCATCATCGCAAAAATCCGGCCAGCCCCCGGTGTCAGCATGCTCAACAGGACGGAACCGGCGGCGATCAGCGCGACGCCGGAAGAAGCCAGCCGCCTGAATCCCCAGGCAACCAGATTGCGGCCGCCATAGATGCTGCCGACCATCCAGGCAATCGACATCGGCGTCAACGTAAACCCCGCCTCGGTAGCCGTTCGTTCCAACACTTGCTGCACAAACAGCGGGATGTAGCTGGTCACCCCGAGCAACACGGCCCCGATCAGGAAGGATGTCACGTTGGAAACGGCGATCACCCGATTTTGGAACAGTTCCAGCGGAACCATCGGTTCCGAGGCCCGCCGCTCCACATACAGAAACACAACCATGCCGACAGCCGCCACGGCAAACAACGACAGGGTGGCGGGATGCAGCCAGGACCACTTTCCGCCTTCCAAAATTGCCAGCAAGAAGGCGGTCATCGACAGCGTCAGTGTACCGGCCCCCCCATAATCGATCGCATGCCGCTTTTTCTCAATCTGCTCATGCAGCGAGAACCAAAGGATCAGAATGCCCCCGAGTCCGACCGGCAGATTGAGATAAAACACCCACGGCCAGGACAGCCAATCGATCATCAAACCGCCGAGTGCGGGACCGATGATCGCCGCCACTCCCCATACGCCCGAAAAAAGCCCTTGCACGCGGCCGCGTTCCTCGACGGTGAATAGATCGCCGATGATCGTCGTCGCGATCGCCATGATCGCGCCGGCGCCCAGCCCCTGTACCGCCCGGCCGATCACCAGCATCAGCATCGACTGGGACAGTCCGCACAGCACAGAGCCAATCAGGAACATTCCGGCGCCGATCGTAAACATGATTTTGCGGCCGAACAGATCGGCTAACTTGCCATAGATTGGGGTGGAGACGGCGGAAGTCAGCAAATAGGCGGAAAACACCCAGCTGATTAACGCCAGGCCGCCCAGTTTGCTGACGATCGTCGGCATCGCCGTACCGACGATCGTGACGTCCATCGCGGCCAAAAAATTGGTCAGCATGACGGCCAGCACAACAGCCTTTCGCTTCGTCCGCACGTTATCCCTCGATCGTTTTCGTCAGATTGGCCATTTCGATCGCGGTCACAGCCGCCTCCCAACCTTTGTTGCCCGCCTTGGTACCCGCCCGCTCGATCGCCTGCTCGATCGTATCGGTGGTCAGCACCCCGAAAATCGTCGGTACGCCGGTTTTCAACGAGATGGCCGCCACGCCTTTCGCCGTTTCCGCCGCCACATAGTCGAAATGCGGGGTCGAACCGCGAATCACCGCACCCAGCGTGATCACCGCGTCGTATTTGCCGCTTGCCGCCATTTTTTGCGCCACCAGCGGAATCTCAAACGAGCCTGGAACCCAAGCGATGGACACCGCATCCTCCTCGACGCCGTGCCGTTTCAGGGCATCCAACGCCCCCGCCAGCAGTTTCGATGAAATAAATTCATTGAACCGTCCCACCACGATCCCGATTTTTAAGCCAGTGCCAATCAGATTTCCTTCGTAAATGTGTGCCATAGGTCTCTCCTCCGACGTTTTCCGTTCAATGTTCAACTAAATGTTCAACAGGTGTCCCAATTTTTTCTGTTTCGCGTTCAAATAGTTGATGTTCACCTCGTTTGGCTCCATCTGCAGCGGAATCCGTTCGACGATCGTCAGGCCGTGCCCCTCGAGGCCGCGAATTTTGCGCGGGTTGTTGGTCAGCAGGCGGAGTTTGCGCACGCCCAGATCGATCAGGATCTGCGCACCGATCCCGTAATCCCGCAAATCGGCCGGAAATCCCAGCTTCTCGTTCGCCTCCACCGTATCGTACCCTTTTTCCTGCAGCTCGTATGCCCGGATTTTATTGATCAGGCCGATGCCGCGCCCCTCCTGCCGCATGTAGAGCAGTACGCCGGAACCGTTCGCTTCGATCTGGCGCAAGGCGGCGTGCAGCTGCGGCCCGCAATCGCAGCGATAGGAACCGAACACATCACCCGTCATGCACTCCGAATGCACGCGCACCATCACCGGCTGTTCCGGATCGATCTCGCCTTTCACCAGCGCGATATGCTCCTTGTCATCGACCGAATTGGTGTACACGACCGCCTGGAAATCGCCGTATTCAGTCGGCAGATGGGCGGACGCCGCCCGCTGTACCAGCACTTCGCGCGATTTCCGGTAACGGATCAGATCGGCGATCGTGATCATCTTCAGATCGTGCTGGTTCGCGATCTCGACCAGATCGGGCACACGTGCCATCGTCCCGTCCGGTTTCAACACTTCGCAGATCACACCGGCCGGATAGGCGCCGCACAATTTTGCCAGATCGACCGCCGCTTCCGTGTGCCCTGCCCGACGCAATACGCCCCCTTCCCGAGCAATCAGCGGAAAAATATGCCCGGGCCGCCGGAAATCATCCGCCGTGCTTTTCTCGTCAATTAGGGCGGCGATCGTCACAGCCCGCTCAAATGCCGAGATGCCTGTCGTCGTCCCTTGCTTCGCATCAACCGATACGGTGAACGCAGTTCCGTGCAGATCGGTGTTCCGGTTGACCATCGGTTGCAGATCGAGTTCTCTCGCCCGCTTTTCCGTGATCGGCACGCAGACGAGCCCGCGCCCGTGCGTGATCATGAAATTGATCACTTCCGGCGTCGCCTTTTCCGCCAGCGCAACAAAATCGCCCTCATTTTCGCGGTCCTCGTCGTCAACCACGATCACCACTTTGCCTTCTTTCAGATCGGCCAACGCTTCCTCAATCGAATGAAACATCGCGCTCCCCCCTCACGCAAATCCATGTTCCCGCAAAAAATCGATCGACAACGCCGATTTTTCCTCCGCAACCGGGCCGCCAGCCGCAGCACCGAACCTGTTTGCCAACAACTGTTCCACATACTTGCCGATCATGTCGCATTCCAGGTTGACCGGATCCCCGACCCGTTTGCCGCCGAGATTGGTGACAGCTTCCGTGTGCGGAATGATCGACACCCGGAAGCTGTCCGGTTCGCGGTCCATCACCGTCAGCGAAATTCCGTCGATCGTGATCGAGCCTTTCGGCACGATGTATTTCATAATCTCGGGTCCCGTTTCGATCCGAACCAGCTTCGCATTGTCTTCCGGCTCGATCGACAGAATGGTGCCGATGCCGTCAATATGCCCGGACACGATATGGCCCCCGAACCGGCCGCCCATCTGCATCGCCCGCTCCAAATTGACCGGGCTGCCCGGCTGTAGCGTGCGCAGGGCGGTTCGCCGCATCGTCTCCGGCACTACATCCGCTTCAAAGCCGCTCGCATCGAACCGGGTGACCGTCAGGCAGACGCCGTTGACGGCGATCGAATCGCCGATTTTCGCGCCTTCCACCACTTTGCGCGCCCGGATCTGCAGTTGAATGGCATGGCCGACCGGCCGTATCGCCGCCACCCGCCCGACTTCCTCGATTATCCCGGTAAACATCGTGTCACCTACCTCCAAACCGGATATCCGGTGATCGCCAGATCGTTTCCGAACATTTCCACTGTCGTATTTTGCAGCGCGATCGCGTCGCCCATACGGGAAAATCCAGCTCCGCCGACCGGCGACTGCCCATTGCCGCCGATCAGTTTCGGCGCCACGAACATCGTCACCTTGTCGATCAGTCCCGCCTGCAGGAACGATCCGTGCACTTCGCCGCCGCCTTCCACCAGCAACAAGGTGACTTCGCGCTTGTACAGTTCGGCCAGCAGTTCGTTCAGATCGATCCTGCCGTCCGCCAGAGCGAGCTGGAGGACTTCAATTCCGCGTGCCTGCAGCCGGCCGATTTTTGCCGGATCGGCAGCTGGACCGCAAGCGACCAGCGTCGGCGCTTCCGGTTTCAATATCTGCGCCGTTTCCGGCATGCGCAAACGCGTGTCAAGCACCACTCGCAGCGGGTTGCGTCCCCCCTCCGGCAACCGGGTCGTCAACTGCGGATCGTCCGCCAGCACCGTGCCGATCCCGACCAAAATCGCGTCTGCCCGGTCGCGCATCCGGTGCACCTCGCGCCTCGCCTGCTCGCCTGTGATCCACTTGCTGTCACCCGTGCCGGTTGCGATTTTGCCGTCCAACGTCATCGCCGCTTTCATCCAGACGAACGGCCGACGCTCGTGGATTGCGGTGATCCACACTTCATTCAACCGCCGGGCTTCCGCTTCCAGGACCCCGACCTCGACTTCGATCCCCGCCTGCCGGATCCGCTCCACGCCGCGTCCGGCCACCAACGGATTCGGGTCAAGCATCGCCACGACCACGCGCGCCACGCCGGATTCAATCACTCGTTCCGCGCATGGCGGCGTTCGTCCATAGTGGCTGCAGGGTTCCAGCGTCACATAGATCGTGCCGCCTCGCGCGGCGTCGCCCGCCATCCGCAGCGCATACACTTCCGCGTGCGGCTCGCCCGCTTTTAAGTGCGCCCCGATGCCGACGATCCGTCCGTGATTCACCACCACGGCTCCGACCATCGGGTTCGGCCATGTCCGCCCGTTGGTTGCGGACGCCAACTCGAGCGCCAGCTTCATATATTCTGCATCCGTCAATCTTCTCACCACCTGCCGGTATCGCCGCAAGTCGGATCGGACGCCGCTGCCTTCCTGAACGCCTGGGAGCCCGCACGTCCGAACCCAACAAAAAAACCCTGAAGCAGAATTCTTCAGGGCATACGGGCAGCAGAAATCAGGCAAGACCAAGCAAACAGGCATAACTCGCCTGTTTTTTGGCATAGTTTTCCATAAGACACAGATCAGATCGCTCCATGCCTCGCCTGGTTCCTTCTCCCATCCGGACTGTACCGTCGGTGTTGGATTCTCACCAAACTCCTGCTTTCCTGGTGGAGTGCACCAGGTCGGCTCGTGGACTTAGCGGGGCTCCCCGCATCACCACCGGTCGGGAATTGGCCGTCAAGCCTCACCCTGCCCTGAAGGAAACTCTGCAGTTGAATGTGTATTCAGTATAACGGTGTGTAGCAGTTCTGTAAAGGTAGACTTGCAATAGGTAGAATTGCAATATCTGTGAAACCGTAATAAAATAAGCATGTCCTGTTGCGATTTCGGCAAATCCGTTTTTTGGAGTGTATGCATCATGCTTCGAAAATTGATCATCTGGTTGCTTGCGATTTTACTGGTGATTTCGGCGTTGCCCCTGTTCGCGTTCGCGGAAGGGGAACCGCAGATCCAATCGGAAGGCGCCTTTCTGATGGATATGAAGTCCGGTCAAGTCCTCTATCAAAAAAACGCCCATCAACGGTTCTATCCCGCCTCCATCACGAAAATCCTGACCTGTATCATCGCGCTTGAAAATTCCAGACTGGATGAACAAGTGCGCGTCTCCAAACGGGCGACGGAACAGGAAGGGAACCGGGTCTACCTGGCGGAAGGCGAGTACCAGTCGATGGAAAATCTCTTGTACGGCTTGATGCTCAACTCCGGCAACGATGCGGCGGTCGCGATCGCCGAGCACATCTCCGGGTCGGTGGAAGCGTTCGCCGATCTGATGAACCAAAAAGCGAAGCAAATCGGGGCGAAGGAGTCGCATTTTGTGAATCCGAACGGATTGCACGATCCGGAACATTACACGACCCCCTATGACATGACCCTGATCGCCCGGTATGCGATGCAAAACCCGAAATTCCGGGAGATCGTCAAAACGGAAACGCGCCCTTGGCACGGCAAGGAATGGAACTCGGTGCTCTATAATATCAATCCGATGCTGTACAACTATGACGGGGCAAACGGAGTGAAAACAGGGTACACCGATCAGGCGAGACAGACGATGGTGGTGTCGGCCGCCCGCGGCGACCGCGAAATCATCGGCACGCTGATGCGGGCCGATCTGAAGCAGACGATCCGGCTTGACGCAACCGCCTTGCTCGATTACGGATTTTCCCATTATGACACGCAAAAAATCGCCGAAAAAGACAAAGTCGTCACGTCCCTCACGATCAGCGACGATCTGAAAACGGACGTGAAAGTGGCATCCGATTATTACTACACGTTTCCGGCGAAAAGACATCCGGACATCCAGTCACGCATCCGCTTACATCCGCCTGCCAAACCGCCGGTGGCGGCCGGAACGACGGTCGGCGAGCTCGAGTTTACCGCCGACGGACAAACGATCGGTTCGGTGCCGCTTGTTACGGCAGGGGAGATTCCTGCGCCGCGCTCGGTCATCGAATATGTACGGTTTAACTACTCGTTCAAATGGTGGCATGCGCTGCTGCCGTTTCCGATTTTGCTGGCCGGGTTGATCTACCGCAGAATCCGCCTCCGCGAGGCAGCCCACATGCACATTCAAAATTTCCGCGACTACCGGAATCAAAACTATTAGTTCAGAGTGAACCGGGGATGACTCTCCCCGGTTCCGGAAAACGGGCATGCCTTCGCTGGCATGCCCGTTTTCACAAATTCCGCCGCTCAGGCGGCAGATGCGGTGGCCGGCCTTCTGCCGATCCATCCCCTTATGAAATCCCAAAACGGAACAAGAAACCCCCAAAATCCCCGAACCGCCCCGGCGATCCGAAAACAGGTCGAGAGGATGCTGAACAAAGCGCCCATTTTTTCACCCCGTCTCCAGTCTAGAAAATTTCCGCGCGCGGATTGCGATTCAACTACTGGCAGACTATGCAGCCGACAAAACAAAAGCCAGGGGCAGATGTCCGCCCCCGGCGAAAAATGGGCAACACAACCGATTACCGGATCGGAGCCGCCGCCTGCATCCGTTCCGGGATGCGGTCATGCCGGATCAGATCGTCCAGCGTCTCCCGTTTGACGACGAGATCCGCCTGGCCGTCTTTGACGAACACGACGGCCGGCCGGGCGATCCGGTTGTAGTTGCTCGCCATCGAATAGTTGTAGGCCCCCGTGCAGGAAACAGCCAAAATGTCGCCCGGTTCCACTTGCGGCAGCCGGACGTCCCAGATGAGCATATCGCCGCTCTCGCAGCATTTGCCTGCCACCGAAACCGTTTCGGTCGCCGGCTCGCACGCCCGGTTGGCCAACATCGCTTCATATTCCGCCTGATACAAGGCGGGGCGCGGGTTGTCGGTCATGCCGCCGTTTACGGCCACATATTTGCGGATGCCGGGAATCGTTTTGGTCGATCCGACCGTGTACAGCGTCGTTCCGGCCGGACCGACGATCGACCGGCCCGGCTCGATAATCACTTCCGGCACCTCCAGCCCACGGATCGCAAATTCGGCCAGGATCGTATCGGCAATCGCCCGCACATAGTCGGCAGGCGACAACGGCGCGTCCTTGTCCGTGTAGCGGATGCCGAAACCGCCGCCCACATTCAGTTTGGTCAACATCACACCCGCTTCCTTCGCCGCCCATTCATACAAATCGGCAAGCCGGGCGATCGCGACCGCAAACCCTTCCGTTTCAAAAATTTGCGACCCGATATGCGAATGCAGCCCCGCCAGGCGGATCGCCGGCAAATTCAGCGTTTTGCGGATCGCCGTTTGCGCCTGGCCGCTGCCCATGTCAAATCCGAACTTGGAATCCTCTTGCCCGGTGGAAATATATTCGTGCGTATGAGCTTCCACACCCGGCGTCACCCGCAACAAAATGCTGGCGGTCTTGCCTTTCGCCGCCGCCATGGCGCTCAACAGTTCCAACTCGTAAAAATTGTCCACAATAAACTCGCCGATCCCGACTTCCAGCGCGTATTCAATCTCGTCCGGCGTCTTGTTGTTGCCGTGGAAGTGAATCCGTTCCGCTGGAAACCCTGCCTTGATCGCCGTATGCAGTTCACCGGCCGACACGACATCGAGCGACAGCCCTTCTTCTTCAATCAATTTGCAGATCGCCATCGTGCAAAACGCTTTCGATGCATACGCAACCTGATACCGCAGCCCGGTTTCATCAAACGCTCGCTTGTACGCCCGGCAAGTCTCACGGATCAGCGCTTCGTCATACACGTATAGAGGCGTCCCGAATTGCTTCGCCAATTCCACTGTATCGCAACCGCCAATCTCCAGGCGGCCTTTTTCATTGATTCGGCTCGTTCCCTGAAGGTACATGAGTTGAGCTCCTCTCCACAGAAAAAAGTCAGTCGATATATATGACTGACATTATACCACGATTTTGGCGGATCAGGGAACATCACAGCCGCTTCGTTTCAAAATCTCCAAAATGGCGCTGGTGGTGATCGGCGCCCCTTTGCAGAACGCGTCTTTGCCGCCCATTTTTCCAATATCCCCGATGCCGATCACGATCGGCACGTTGCATTCGTTCAGCACATCGACCGTATCGCCCATGATGACCGGTTGGCGCAATCCCAGCGGCACCCCGTCCTTGTCGACTCCGTCGCGTACGATGTGGCCTTGCTGGTCGAGCGAAAAATCGACCCGCGTCCCTTCCACATACGCGGTGTTCGAGGCGACTGCGATCGCCCCGATCACTTCGATCGACGGATCATTGACAAGTTCGCGCAGCGCTTTTTCGCCGTACCCTTCTTCCCCGTGGCCGTTGTCGTCGAACATCACCAGCACCGGATCGTTTTTCGCCTGCTGTACCAGGCGGACGATTTCATGCCCCTGTAAGGGTGTAGGGTTGCCCGCCGATCGCGAAATGACGCGAGCCCCCACTTTGCGGGCTGCCTCCTCCACCGCTTTGCGGGCAACCTGATCGCCATCCGTAATCAGAATCACTTTCCGTTTCGCCGTCGTCCGACCTGCAGCCATATGATCACTCCCGCTGCTTAACCCCTCGCCCGGAATACCAGTGAGGCAAGGAAACTGAAGATGATCGCGGCGGAAATCCCCGCGCTTGTGACTTCAAAGATACCGGTGATAATCCCGATCAGTCCGTGCGTCTTTGCCTCCGCCATCGCCCCGTGCACCAACGCGTTGCCGAAGCTTGTGATCGGAACCGATGCCCCGGCGCCGGCAAATTTGATCAACGGTTCATACAGTCCCAACCCGTCCAGCACCGCCCCGGCCACGACCAGGATCACCATTACGTGAGCGGGTGTCTGATTCGTCAGGTCCATCAGCAACTGACCGATGACACAGATCAGGCCGCCGATCACAAAAGCCCAAAAAAACGTCACTTCGTTTCACCTTCCCTTTCGATTGCAACCGCATAGGCGATGCACGGAATCGTCTCACCTTGCTGCACCGTCAACGGCGACAGCAGTGCACCGGTGGCGACCACCAACATCCGGTTCAATTTCCCTTCTGCCATCCGCCGCATCAAATAGCCGTAGGTAACTGTCGCGCAACAGGCGCAACCGCTTCCGCCGGAGAACACTTCCGGCTGATCGGGATGAAAAATCAGCATCCCGCAATCGGTGAATTTGTCCTGCATCCGATACCCTTCCGCCTCCAGCAATTCGGCGGCAATCGGATGGCCGACGCGGGCCAGATCGCCCGTCACGATCAAATCGTAATCGTCCGGCGTTCTGCCGGTATCGCGGAAATGGGCGGTAATCGTGTCGACCGCCGCCGGCGCCATGGCTGGTCCCATTTCCCACGGGCTTTTGATCCCCATATCGATCACCTTCCCGATCGTCGCATAGGTGATCAAGGGACCTTGCAATCCTTTGCCGACCAACGCGGCTCCGGCTCCCGTCACCGTGCACTGCGCGCTCGGCGGTTTTTGCCCGCCGTATTCGGTGGGATAGCGAAACTGCCGCTCCGCCGTCGAATTGTGACTGGACGTGGCGGCCACCGCATAATCGGCAAAACCGGCATCGACCAGCTGGGCGGCGAAGGCCAAACCTTCCATCGCTGTCGAACAGGCGCCGAAAATCCCCAGATAAGGCGCCCCGATGCTTCTGGCCGAAAAGCTCGAGACGGTGATCTGATTGATCAGGTCGCCAGCCAGGATCACATCCACCTGGCTGAGCGGAACGCCCCCTTTTTTCACCGCCAATTGAATCGATTCCTGCAACAGTTTTTGTTCCGCTTTTTCCCAACTGTTTTCGCCGACATACGGTTCGTCGTGAATCACGTCAAAATCATTTTTCAGCGGGCCTTCCCCTTCCTTCGGACCGACGACTGCCGAACATGCCAAGATCCGCGGCTGATTGCGAAACTGCCACGTCTGCTTGCCCAATTTCCCCATAGCGTCCTCCTTACAGCTTCTCGAAAACGAAACGGACGAGCGCGACGAAGAAAGCGGCCACCGTACCAAACACGATCACCGGTCCGGCCAGTTTAAACATGTTCCCCCCGACTCCAAGCACGTACCCCTCGCTTTTATGTTCCAGGGCGGAAGCCGCCATCGCGTTGGCAAAACCGGTAACCGGCACGGCCGAACCGGCCCCCGCCCACTGGCCAAACCGGTCGTACACGCCAAGCCCCGTCAGCAGCACGGACAGAAAAATCAGCGTGGCGACGGTCGGGTTGCTGGCGGTGCGTTCCGTAAAATCGAAGTAGGTCATGTAAAACGTCTGGATGATTTGTCCCAGCAAACAGATCGCACCTCCCGCCAGGAACGCCCGTACCGTATTTTTCAAAACGGGGCGCTGCGGAGTCCGCTGTTTCGCAAATTTCTTGTAAGCCTGTTGCGTCTTCGGACCGCTTGCGAGCATCCGTAGAAACCTCCTTGCCCCCTGACCTGTTTGATGTTTTTAGCGTATCTCCAACGGCTGCCTCCTATCCCTCGGGTAAGCTGGAAACTGCGGCCAAACAAACAGCCTTCGGCAGATGCAAACTGCCAAAGGCTGTTACAATTCGGTGGCGTTCGTAACCGAATGGTGTTTGGGGACCACCACGAAATGATAGTAACCCCAGCCGATGCCGCCGCCAAGCACAGTGCCCAATACAAACAACCACAATACGAGACGCTTTGCCGACTTTTTGCGCATTCCGCTCCACCTCATCTTCCAGTATGTACAGGAGGAGCGAATTTATCCCAAATGATCCTTGATCGTCTGCAAAATTCGCTTTTCCAGGCGGGACACCTGCACCTGCGAGATGCCCAGCACATCGGCCACTTCTGCCTGCGTCTTGTCGCGGAAAAAGCGGAGAAACACGATCAGCCGCTCCCGCTCCGGCAATTTCGAGAGCGCATCGTGCAGAGAAAGCTTGTCAAACCACCGCTCCTGCGCATCATCCGCAATCTGGTCCATCAGATAAATCGGGTCGCCGTCATTTTCGAACACCGTCTCATGAATGGACGCTGGCTGCCGCACTGCTTCCTGCGCAAACACCACTTCCGCCGGATCCATGCCCATCGCTTCCGCCACCTCGTTGATGTGCGGCTGACGGCCCAATTTTTTTGCCAGTTCGTCCCGCACCTTGCGGATCTGGCGGGCCGTTTCCTTCAGCGAACGCGAGATCTTGACGGTCGAATCGTCCCGCAAAAATCTTTGGATTTCGCCGATGATCATCGGCACGGCATAGGTGGAAAAGCGCACGTCGTAGCTCAGATCGAATTTGTCGATCGCTTTCATCAGACCGATGCAGCCGATTTGGAACAGATCGTCCGGTTCGTAGCCGCGGTTCAAAAACCGCTGCACGACCGACCAAACCAGCCGCTGATTGGCCATCACCAGCCGTTCCCGAGCTTCCTGGTCGCCCGTTTGGCTTTTCGCGATCAATTCCTTTACCTGTTCGTCCGATAGCTTGCTGTGGGAAGGAGTCCGGTTGCGTTCCATAAGCAAACCCCTCAGTGTCCCAATACTTGAGCGCTCTTCATGCTTTTCACCAAACGGACGCGAGTGCCCTTGCCGACCTCAGACGTAATCTCGATTTCATCCACAAAATTTTCCATAATCGTGAACCCCATGCCCGATCGTTCCAGTTCCGGTTTTGATGTGTAAAGCGGCTGGCGGGCCTGTTCGATGTCGGGAATTCCCCGCCCCTGATCTTCGATCACCAGTTCGATTGTCTTCCCATCCAGCGAACAGGTTACCGTGACGATTCCTTCTGTCCCTTCATACCCGTGAATGATCGCGTTCGTCACCGCTTCCGAAACGACCGTTTTGATCTCGGTTAGCTCCTCCATATCCGGATTCAGCTGCGACACGAACGCAGCCACCGCGACGCGGGCAAACGATTCGTTCTGCGACAGGCTGGCGAACTCCAGTTTCATATGGTTGCGCGCCATCGTTATACCTCCCCCATTTCGGCCAACGCCCGGGTTTCGGTATCATAGACGGGCAGAATCTTGAATATCCCCGACAGCTCAAACAGTTTGCGCAGCGAATCGTTCACGGCGCAAAGCGACATTTTGCCGCCAAGCTGCGACACCCGTTTGTACCTTCCAAGGATCACGCCAAGCCCCGAACTGTCCATAAATTCCAAACGTCCAAGCGAAAAAATCATATTTTTATAGAGACCGCTGTCCAATTCCGACTCGACACGGTTCCGCACCAGTTCGGCCGTGTGATGATCCAGTTCCCCTGCCAACCGGACTACCAGGGTGGTTCCGATTTTCTCCGTTTCGATTTGCAAACTCATGTTTTACTCCCCCTGTACAATCCAAATCTACAGAGGGTATTCGTGCAGCAGATAAAATTTTCCTTCCGCTCGACAAAACTAGATGGAATTCGAGCGGATCCGTCAAAACCGGCGGGCGTATACTTGTCATACCCTCCCGATCGCCATCATTTTTCCATCCAGTATTCCCCTCGTTCACCAGGAATAGTACAATAAAACTGGGGGTAAGGGAAACAGGGGGAACAAAGTGAATGCAAAAAACTTTGGGACAAAAAATCAAACAACTCCGCCGCAGCAAGCAGATGACGCAAAGCGAACTGGGCAAGGGCCTGGTGACACCGAGCATGATCAGCCAGATCGAAGCTGACAAAGCGAGTCCTTCCTGCAAACTGCTGGCGGAACTGGCCGCCCGTTTAGGTGTCAACCTGCAATATTTTCTGGACGAAATGCAAATCAAAATGGAACAAAACGGCGCGGTAAAATATGCCCGCATGCTGATGGAAGCGGAAAATTACGCCGCCGCCTGCAACCTATTGCAAAAGCTGCTGAGTGAACCGCTTCCTCATCTCCCGCTCACCGAACTTCAACTTGACCTGGCCCAGTGCCTGCAAAAAAGCGGCCAACCGGAGCAGGCGCTGGAATTGTACGATCAGATCATCCAGACCGCCTTCAGCGAGGGCGACTCCCAGACTGCCGTACGGGCGTTCCGCGGCATAGGGCTGCTTGAACATGACAGGGGCAACCTGGTGCTGGCCCATTTTCACTGGAGCAAAGGAGCCGTCATCGGCTGCCGGGAACTGAGTCCCGACAGCGATCTGCTGGCCGATCTTCTGCTTCTCCTGGCACAGGTGCAAAATCAGTTGGGCGCCCACTCGGAATCGCTCGCCACCTTGCAAAAAGCACAATCGATTTTGCAAGCGGTCGGTCATCCGCAACAACTTGCCGCGTTGGCTGAAACATTCAGCAGCGTCTATCAAAATCTGGGACAGTATGAAAATGCGGCCGAATACGCACGGGACTCGATCTCCATCTGGCAGGCCCTCAACCTGCGCCCGCGCGCAGCCCACATGAAAACCACCCTGGCGCAGATTCTCGACGAAAGCGGCCGGCCGGAACAGGCGCTGGAACTCTTGGAAGAATGCCTCGAACAATTCCATGTCGATCTGATGGAAGAGATCGCCTATGTCCACTCTGTCATCGCCGGCATCTTTTTCCGCTTGGGGCGGCTGGAAGCCGCCAGGTCGCACTGCGAAACGGCGCTGGCGTTAGCCGACCAGGACGTAGAAGCGCGGCTGCAGGCATACCGAACCCTGGCGAAGGTGTATTTGCAGGAAAACCAATATGCAGAAGCGATTGACTACTGTGAATTGTTGATCGACCTCTGCCAAAAACAGCACTGCCTCGGCGAATTGACACGCGCGTTCACGTTTCTTTCCGAAATCTACAAACGGCAGGGAAATTACATGAACGCGGCGGAAACGATCTTGCGCATGCAAAAGGCGGTGGAAACCAATCTCCGCGAAATCACCGTGATGGCGTAGCGGTAACAAACGTCCCGGAAAATTCCGGGGCGTTTGATTTTACGAATCGGCGACATCCGCTCTCCCAGATGATTCGGGTTCCGGTTTGTCGCGGGTGAAAAAGAACAAGAACACGGCCAAGAACGCGGCCGCAAAAAAGATTGTTCCCCTTGACGGCTTGATTGCCGGAATGTCGGATAACGGCATGTTGCATCATTCCCTTATTTTTGTATGACGGATTTGACACTTTTCCAACACCAATTCGCGGTATTCAGCAAAAAACTGCACCGCTTCCGGAACGTATGCTTCTTTTTTCTTCAATCCGAACGGCGGTCCGCCGACGACAATCGTAAATCCGCCTGACGTTACAAAAGTGCCGATCACATGGATTTGACCAATCAAAAGCAGCAATGCAGCGATGATCTCCAACCAGTCCAGCACAACGCTTGCTTGCGGAACTTCCGGAAGGGCTTCCACTCGGGGTCTGCCGGTAATGGGACCGGACAAAGACAGCGAAAACCCCTCGGGCGTAACAAACACTCCGCGAATCGTAATTTGTCCTGTCAACAGCAAGATAACGGTGGCAATATCGATCGTCTGATAGACAGTTCGCACGATGTTCCCTGCCACGTTCCTTGTCTTTTTTTGCAAACTCACCACCCCAATTGCCGCAACGTCTACTATAAGGTATGTGACCGAAAGCTCTGATGTCCTCAGCGTATCTTTTATTTTCCAAGGCAACCGGGACACGGGCGGTCAAAATCCATCAATGAATACAAATTTGCAAGCAAAGGGAATGAAAATTCATTGCACGGAGTGATTCCATTGGGACGGCAAACAATATAGCAGCCAGCGAATCCCGAAAATTTAAAGGTTAAATCCGCAGGGCCACCAGCAAAGCGGCCGCAAGCAGGGCAAGCAGGCTGCTCACCGCAAAGGCGGCGGTCGCTCCAAACGTTTGCCAGAGAGTGCCAGCCAGCAAGCTGGCGGGCAGAGCTGCCAATCCGGTTACCGCGTTGAACGTGCCGATCGCGGTTCCACGCTGTCCTGCCGGTACAAGATCGGCGATGTACGCTTTTTGAATCCCTTCCGTCGCCGCGTAATAAACCCCGTACACAAGAAACAGCGCCCAAATCCATGCCGGCTGGTCGGCAAACGCAAATCCCAGGTAGATGGCGGCAAAAATCAGATAGCCGGCGACCAGAACGGATCGCCGCCCGATGCGATCCGACAGGATGCCGGCCGGCATCGCAAGCAGGCTGTACGTCAGGTTAAAAGCAAAATACGCCAGCGGAATCTGCGCCGGCTCCATACCCGCGTCCTGTGCCCGCAAAATGAGAAATGCGTCGGAAGAATTGCCGATGGCAAACAGCGTGGCGGCAAACGTAAACGAGATAAAGCGGCGGTTTTGGTTGCGAAAGCTGATGGTGGGCCATGACCGCTCTCCGCCTGCTTGTTCCCCCGTCCTTTCTTTCAAGAAAAAAATCAACAGGATGACCGCCAAAACGCCCGGTATGGCGGAGACCCAAAACACCGCCCGGTAATCGCCGGCAAACTGCGACAGGATCCAAAACGCCAGAAAAGGACCGGCTGCGGCACCCAGTGTATCCATCGCCCGGTGAAACCCAAACGCCCTGCCCCGATCCTGCTGCGGGGTCGTATCTGCGATCAGGGCGTCCCGCGGGGCGCCTCGCACCCCTTTGCCAAACCGGTCGGCAAAGCGAATCGCCAACACCTGCCCCCAGGTCGTACTGAGAGCGAACAGCGGTTTGACCAGATTGGAAAGCCCGTAACCTACGATCATCAGCGGTTTGCGCCGTCCGATCCGGTCAGACAACCAGCCGGAGAACAGTTTCAGAATACTCACCGTACTTTCGGCGATCCCCTCAATCAAGCCGATGGTTGCTGTTTGCACATGCAACACGGTTGTCAAGAAGAGCGGCAAAATCGGTACGATCATTTCACTCGACACATCGGTAAACAGACTGACCCAACCGACAACCAGCACCGTTCGGCTGAGCCCCCGGAAACCACCCGCAGATCTCCCTGCCTCCACTTGCTTCGCCTCACTTTCTATCGATCCATGACGACCTGAACCGGTATCGCGATCAACAGGCCTTCCTGTACCCGTTTTTCCAGTTCCGGCACAAGCCGTCGGACAACCTCCGTTCTGCCGACCGCTTCGATTACGACCGGTACCTGCGATGACAGCGAAAAGATCGATTGTTTGTGAATCACGTGGTCTTTCCCGAAGCCCACGATGCCGCGGGTGACGGTTGACCAGATCAGTTGGTGTTCGTTCAGGAGGTGTAACAGTTCCTGATACAAGGCGCGTCCGAACCAATCGGATTTTTCCTTGACATAGATCTTCAGCATCAGGTACTCCGTTTCATTCATCGGCCAGGCCCCCTTCAAAATGTCGAACGCTTCAATTGTCACGATTTCCCCATGCGGAATCATGGATTTGAGTTCGGGCAAAAGTGATCTCACCCGCTCTTGTGTGTCCACCGCTTCGATCACGATCGGCAAATTGTTGAACGGAACGTCTTCCAACACCATCTCCCGAAACGTGTCATTCTCGTCGATTCCTGCATCCGCCCGCGCCACAGTTGCACCCGCCAGTCCTTTTTTCCAAAGAAACTGCATGATCTCGGTGTACAGCGGTTGCGAATGGCGGTGGTCCAATTCCTGCTCACCCAGCACGATGTTCAGCAAAAGCTGGTTGGCCATTTTTTCACCCCCTGCTCACAGATCCGATGGCATAGCCGCAAAACGCGAGAACGATGCCGATCGTGTAACTGATCGCCAGATACTGAACGAACGGTTTCCATTCTTTTTTCATACCCAGTTGGATACTCTCCAGCTTGAATGTCGAAAATGTGGTAAATGCGCCCATAAATCCGGTACCAAACAGGAGGCTGACCGTTGAGCCGGCACCGCTGCCGATGATTAGCCCCAACAGGAAGGAACCTGAAAGATTGACGAATAAAGTACCGTACGGAAACACGGACGCCACCCGTTTTCCCAGCCATTGGCTGATCCCGTAGCGGGCGATCGCACCGAAAAACCCCCCGACAGCCACCAGAAAACTGTGCCAGATCAAGGCGTCTGCCACTCCCTTTCGTTTTTTTTCAACGGAAGCTGGGCGATGCGGCACCCGGCCCATGCCAGAAACAGGCCCCCCCAGAGACTGAGCAGAACGTAGAGCAATGCCGTTCCCCACAGTCCCTGCCGGATCAGTTCGAACGTCTCTACGCTGAATGTGGAAAATGTGGTGAACGATCCGACCACACCTGTTCCAAATCCGAGCCGGATCCAGGCGGGAAACCAGCCCAGTCGGGCCACCCGGGTGGTAAACCAACCCAGCACGAAGCAACCGATGAAATTGGTCACAAGCGTCGCCAGGGGAAAAGGCAACGCCCACCACGCATGAACAGACACTCCCAGATAATAACGAAGCAACGCTCCCAGAATGCCGCCCGTACCTACCGCCAGGTAGAGCACACCGATCACCTCCTTTGATCCCCGGAAAAAGGCAGACTCCTACCAGCACAAAACCTGGTAGGAGTCATCAGCCGCTGCCGGCAGTTATGGCGAACTCCATCGCCTGTTCCACATTTTCCCTCATTATAGTGCACATGTGTGGGGTTCGTCAAATCTTCGTGATCACTCATTTGATCATCATGTCATCATGCGGATGCCATGTCAATGTTATCAAGGAATTCCGTTTGTCATTCTCTCACATAAACCAATTTCCCCATGCCCTCACGCTTCTCCACTTAGTCGATAAACCGATTATAGCAAATCCCTTCCCTGAAAAGCGACCCATAGGACCTTCAGCCTCTCGTAGTCCTCCCGCGTATCGATATCCTGGAACAGGTATGGATCGTCATATTCGACACACATTCCCTGGCCAGGCATCCCGTTTCGCAACAGGTGACGGGCCCCTTCGTCTCCCCGCAACCGTGCAAGAGTGGAAAACAGCCGGTCGGATAACAAAACGGGCGGCCGCGCGATCCCCCGGTGACTGGCCGCCACATAAGAAAGCCGCCTGTTTTCATGGGCGCTTTTTTGGTAGTGAAAAATCAGCTCATCGATCACCGACCGGGTGACAAACGGCTGGTCGGCAAGCAGCACCACGATTGCCGCTGCCTGCCAAGCCGCGGCCCGCAACCCGCATCGCAAAGAGTGTGCCTGCCCCAAGCCTGATTCGGCACAGGCAACACGGCTCCATTTTTCCCGAACCGGGGTGGCAAAAAGGGAGCGGTCGACCCAGGCGAGCGAATCGTCCGCTCGGGTGACCACGAGGATGTGGTCCAACTCCGACGCAAGCGCCGACCGCAACGCCAAACTGCCAAGCGGCACTCCCCCGAGCGGCAGCGCCAGTTTGTTGGTTCCCATACGACCGCTTTTCCCGGCCGCCAGATAGATCCCTACAATGCACCGCCTTGTCTGAATAGGCCCCGCCATCAAACAAAAAGATAATTTCAGCCGCTTTCAGCTTCCCTTCTCTTGTGCAGCCCAGTTTGATTTTTGCATCGAGCCCGATGTGAACGGGAGACGTGATGAAATCCTCCTTGCGTGAGTTGACCAGTTTCACCTTGCGGCCGCCGACCGCTCGTGCCGCCAGATAGGCGATCAGTTCGAGCTGGACCGGCACTTTTCCACCGTAAGCTCCGCCCACCAATGGAGTGCGGACGATGATTTGACCTTGCGCAAGATTCAAATACCGGCTCATCAACCTTTCCACCATAAACGGGGACTGCGTGGAAGAGTGAATGATGATCTGTCCGTCCGGCAAAATTTCAGCCGTGACCGCTCGCGTTTCCATCGCGGCATGGTCCGATTGCGGGAATGAAAAGCTTGCTTTCGCGATCACTTCGCTTTCCATCCATCCCTTATCGAGGTTTCCCTTTCGTATTTTTGTACGGTTCGCGATATTGGTGCCAGGCTCCGGGTACACTCCCGGTATGCGCTCATATTCGCCCAGGCGTTCGTGAATCAGCGGCGCATCAGGTTGCAGGGCTTGCGTGGGAGAGTTGACAACCGGCAGCGGCTGGTATTCCACTTTGACCAACCCGGCGGCCCGCTTCGCCGCCGCTTCACTCTCCGCCACGACGACTGCCACCGGCTCGCCGTGATAGCGGACCCGGTCCGCCGCCAGAATCGGCCGGTCGCGAATTTCCTCTCCCGTCAGCACAACCTGATCCCGTCCCGTCACCACTGCCCGCACCCCGGAAACGGATCGGGCGGCGGCCGTGTCAATCGATTTGATTTTCGCGTGGGCATAGGGACTGATCACCATCTTCGCATGCAATATCCCGGGAGCCATCCAATCACTTGTATATTTGGCGACTCCCGTCACCTTGTCCAAAGCTTCTTTTCTTGGCACGCTTTTGCCGACCGCCATACCGCCTGAGCCCCCCTCCCCCTCAACATCTCCCGTACGTGTATATGCCTGCTTTCCATTGTCCTATTCCATTCTTCACAACACAAAAAAGCCGCCCCTGGTTCTGGCAACCATTGACGGCTCCTGTTTCCGAATGCCTATGACGCGCCGAACTTCAACCAACTGTCAAACGTCCGTTTCAGCATCGTGCCATACCCGGCCCGCTCCGCATCCTGTCCGGCCAAAATCGGGCTGCGCGCGATTTCCTGACCGTTTTTGCAGAGGATGATATGACCCACCACGTCCCCTTTTTTCAGCGGCGGTTTGACAGGCAGCAGCTCGATTTGCTTCGTATAGGCATCTTTCTTCTCTCCTTTCTTCAGCAAGATGCCGACCGTGTCACCTGCGATCAGCGGAATCTCGCGCGGCACCGCTTTGTCGATGCGGCCCGGCTGGACGACTTGTCCCTTTTTATAAATCGCCTCGCTGTAAAAATTGGCGAACGCCCAATCGAACATTCCGGCAATCTCCGCATTGCGGGTGGGGGAAGTCGGTTCCCCCATGACGACGGCGATCACCCGAAACTCGCCGCGCTTCGCGGTTGCCGACAAGCAATATCTCGATTCGCTGGTGAAACCGGTCTTCAAGCCGTCGACACCCGGGTAAAACCGCACCAGCTTATTGGTGTTGACCAGCCAGAACGGCTTGTCCGTATCTTTCCGCAAATAGTCCTGGTACATTGATGTCCACTTCAAAATCCCCTCATGTTTCAGCAACTCCCGCGACATGACGGCGACATCGTAGGCGGACGTATAATGGTTCTCGACCGGCAGTCCGTTGCAGTTGGAAAAATGCGTATCTTTCAGGCCCAACTCCTGCGCCCGCTGGTTCATCAGGCGGACGAACTCCTCTTCCGAACCAGCCAGATGTTCCGCCACGGCAACCGATGCATCATTCGCGGAACCGAGCGCGATCCCTTTCATCATATCCTCAAGCGTCATCTCTTCACCCGGCTCGAGGAAAATCTGCGATCCGCCCATCGAAGCGGCCCGCTCGCTGGTGCGGATATGGTCGGTCAGTTTCACCTTGCCCGCTTCGATCGCCTCCATCACCAACAGCATCGTCATGATCTTCGTGATGCTGGCAGGAGGTAGCCGGTCGTGCGCGTTTTTCTCAAACAGCACCTGGCCGGTCGCCGCGTCCATGACAATCGCGGAGACGGCCTGTTTGGCAATCTGCACCTGCGATTTTTCGTCCGGTTTTGTTTCGGTAGCACGAGCGGAAGCGACAGGGAGCAAGCACGCGCCTGCCACCACTCCCGCCGCCAGACCGGCCAGGACGGTTCGTTTGAAAGCCCTACCCCACATACTGTGATTTCCCTCCTTCACTCGATAGTGGTAGTGTACCACCAAAGGCTGGATTTCATCACAGCATCCGGGAACGGTCAATCGCCTCGATAGGTTGGCCGCTCCAGAGAAAACCGCTCGCCGAGCTTGGTATATTCGGTACCGGCCAAGCGACCGACGGGCCCCAGCTCAGCCAGCTTGATCTTGCCGTTTTCGATCACCGCATCATCGATGTGAAAACAGACTACTTCGCCAATGATCAGGTCTGTATCCGGCCCGTTCCCCAACTCCAGAACCTGATGCAGCCTACACTCCATCGCGACTCTGCACTCGGCCACGCGGGGAACGTGCACCTTTACGCTGGGCAGCGTGTGCAGGCCAGCGCGTTCCACCTCTGAAATGCCGGGCGGATAGGGGCATGACGTGTGATTGATCAGCTCGATCAACCGTTCTTCCGTCACATGCACCACGAACTCGCCGGTGCGCCGGATATTGCGCGATGTGTCCTTGTACGCTCCGCCCTCTTTTCGCCCCACCGAAATCGACAACAGAGGCGGATCGGAGCACAATGCGTTAAAAAAACTGAACGGTGCCGCATTCACAACACCGTTCTCGTCCAGTGTCGTGACAAACGCGATCGGCCTTGGCGCGACCAGCCCAATCAACAGTTTGTAAACTTCCAGATCGGTCAGATGATTCGGATCCAGCAACATATTGCCCCTCCACGTTCCTCCCGTTTTGCGTTCACGGATTGTTCCCTGCTTCTACTATTCCGCAAATAAGCCGATCTTGCAACCGGATGTGTGACTTTTTGCCGGTTGTGACGTCTATATGATTGTAGGCTGTGAAAAATGGGAGGGAGCAGTATGTCTGTTGTCCTGCAGGTCGATACGCTGAGCAAACGGATCGGATCCCGCATCCCGGTTGACCAGATCTCGTTTGCCATTCGCGCGCCGCCGCGACGTATTGGCGTAGCGGCGTACGTTTGGAGCCCCGGGCGAAGTACCCGGAAAAGGCTTCGAAGCATAGCATCACTTCGCTGGGCGATAGGGATGCGCTAGTGCCGAACACGCCGCTTTTTGCATATGCTGGTTCAGAATGTGCGCAAACGGAGAGCGTGAAGAAGGGTGAAGGATGAAACTCGCTGTGATTGTCGGAACTCGCCCGGAACTGATCAAAATGGCGTTGGTCATTCAAAACATCAAACAGCGGCACCCGCGTTCCCTCTTTATCCATTCGGGCCAACATTATGATGACGCACTCGACAAAAGGATCGCCGAAACGTTCGGGCTGCCGGAGCCGGACTGCCGCCTGCACGTCGGTTCAGGTTCCCACGCCACGACAACGGCCAACATCATGGTCGGTGTCGAGCAACTCATCGACCGGGAAAAAATCGAAACGGTGATCGTGCACGGAGATACCAACACCACACTGGGCGCCGCGCTGGCGGCCGCCAAGCGAAACTGCCGCATCGCCCATGTGGAGGCCGGTCTTCGCAGTTTTGACCGACAGATGCCGGAAGAGATCAACCGGAAACTGGTCGATCACATGGCCACCCACCTGTTTGCTCCAACCCGGACCGCCGCCCGCAACCTGCAGCGGGAAGGAATCCGGAACGGGATTTATCTGGTGGGGCAAACGATTGTGGATGCGCTGGCCTATATCAATGCCCGGTCTGGCGACAGGCCGATTCTCGGCCAACTGGGACTTGCCCCGAAACAGTATCTGTTTGTCACGATCCACCGTCAGGAAAATACGGACGATCCCGCCCGGTTGCGATCGATTGTGCAGGCGTTGCGGCAGATCTCCGGGGATACACCGTACAAAGTGGTGCTGTCCCTGCATCCGAGAACCAAACGGAAACTGGCCGAATCGGATTTATTGCGGGCGCTGCCATCCAAAAACCTGATCGTTCTGGACCCGCCCGCCCCGTTTGCCGACTCGGTTCTGTTGCAGCGGGAAGCCCGAATCGTTTTGACGGACAGTGGAGGTTTGCAGGAAGAAGCCTGTATCCTGGGCACCCCTTGCATCACCTTACGGCTGAACACAGAACGCCCGGAAACGGTTGCCTGCGGGGCCAACCGGCTGGCCGGAACCGACACCCGCGAGATCCTGCAGTCGATGTCAGCTGTGTTACAGTCCGCTCAAACTTGGATCCATCCCTACGGCCCGCCCGGCGCAAGCGAAAAAATCGTCCGGATCCTGCTGCAGGGATAAGGGAGGGCTTGTCGTGACTCACTCCGAACGGTTGGCTTCCCGTGCAATGAAACTGCTTGCAAAAGGCGTGTTCCCCCTACCGGACGAGACAGCGGTAACGATCATTCTACGCAGTACCCGCCCGGCCTGGACGTCCGCCTGTCTGGAAACGATCCGCCGATGCACGTCGGAACCCGCCAAACTGATTGTTGTGGATGACCATTCCTACGATCCGGAGCTGGCGGGCAAAGACCGGTTGAATCTGGCGTTGTCGCAAGTTAAAACCGATTTTTTCGTTTTGCTGGATGACCGCGTGATGGTCACCCCGCACTGGTTGACACGCATACTCTGGACTTTTTTTGATGATTCGGCAGTCGGGATGGCAGCCCCCTCTTCCAACCTTGAAACGGATTCGGCTTTTTGTTCCGATCTCGACGAACTGTTCGCCTTCTCACAGAAAATCGCCATGCAAAACAGCGGAATGTGGGAACCTGTGCACAGCCTGCGCGGAACCTGTTTCGTTTGCCGCAAATCGGTACTGGACAGGATTGGCGGACTCGATCCTTCTCTCCAATGCCACACAGCCCGTCTGCTCGATTGGTGCCTCCGGGCGAAAGCAAACGGATACCGACTCGCCCTTTGCAAAGACGCGTTTGTGTATGTCATGCAGCCGATCTCTGAAGAGTCTGATGAAAAGACGGCAGAAGAGGCGAACAGCTGGATCCGCTTCCGCCAAAAATGGAATCTGGCGGCAACGGTCGATCCGTATTCGACCCTCGTCCAAACAGAGGATCCGGGCCAGATTCCCCTGACTTCGGAAGCGCTTGCTCCTCCCCTTGTGTCCGTCGTTGTCACGTGTTTTGCCGCTTCCTTGCATGCTTTGCATGAATCGCTCGCCAGTATTGAGCAACAGACCTACTCCAACATCGAAATCCTGCTGATCCGCCTGGGGTCTCCTCCTCGCCTGCCGAAACTCACCCGCCGACCCGTCGCTGGCCTCTGGATCGAACAAGCAACCCAGGCTCAAGCGGCGTTTGAAGCAGTGCAGCGGCTGGCGCGGGGACGATACATTGCATACCTTGAGGCAGGTTATCTGTACCGGCGGGATCATATCAGCCGGTTGGTCGACGCGATCCACCGAAAGCGGGCAGCCCTGGCGCTGGCCCAATCGGACGCATGGGAGGAAATTCCTCTTTCCTGCGTCATGCACGTGCATCCCGGCCCCGATCCAGCCAATTTGCCAATTCGATTCTCCGAACAGGGAACATGCAAACTGCTTCCCAACGCAATGCCGCTCTCCGACATGGCAAAAATTCCGGAACTCACAGTACGGAAGGTGAAGTCATGAAAATCGTCTGTTTCGGCACCGCCTGGCAACAGGACTCCCCCTGCCACCGACTCCTGCAATTGCTGCCAGAGTGTGACGATCCGCTGCTGATTCCGGATGTTCCGCTCTCACGCCTGGAATCGCTTGATCCGAATGAAACGGTGGCATTCGTGTTTCACCCCTATTGGATACAAGTGGTGAACCGGTTTGCGCCCCGCTATCTCGTTTCCTATCTCGAACCGTGCCCGGAAGGGTGCGACAGGAGCTTATGGGAAAAATGCTCGACCCATCTGGCCGCAAGATCGACGGTTGTTTGCACGCAATCAGAACGGATCTATCTGGAACAATGTTTTCGCCGCGATTCCCTGATCTTGCTGTCGGGTGAAGAACGAAAACCGTTCGATGTGCATCAGACCAAAGACAGTACCTTGTTTCTCCGCGATTATGAAGTGGCTTTCCGGGATGCCATGAACCGGATGATCCACAACCTCCCGATGACGGATGTGGTGCAAAGACAGTGGCGCTGGCGTACCGCGTACTACAGGAGTCTTTTGGAGCGGGCCGACATGCGGGCTACGGTCTGTTTTCTGCTTTCGGTGTACCTGTATTTGTTAAAACAGCCGGAAGCTCGCGAGCATCTGCTGCAGTCGTTTGAATCCGCCCTGCTGGCGGGCGACAAAGACTGTTTGACGACACATTACCGTTTTTTATCGGCGATCGAAGCGCAGGCGGGCGAGCTGGAGAAGGCGGTCCATGTCTACGGCATCACCGCCCTTCTGCCGCATGAAAAACAAGCGTACTGCTTCCTGCTATCCTTGCTGGAACAAGGAAAATACGGACTGGTGCAGGCGGAAATCTTCCGGCTCAATGAGGATTACAAATCGGCGGCAGCGATTCTCAGAACGCTTGCTTCCGATGATGCACGACGCATATTATGCCAGGTGTATCTTCATCTGGGACAACTGGAAGAGGCGCTCCGCTTGATTGAGCCGGCCGATCTTGTTTCCCTACAGGACCGGCGGGATTATTGCATTCTCAACGGCACGGTGCGATCCATGATATACGGCAATCGACATGCGGCCATCCACTGGTTTTTGCAAGCTGCAACCTATGATTATCAGGCGATCGCGCATATTTTGGAATGCAAAGCGCTGGATGACGGTTTGGCCGCCTGCGCAAAGGAGGTGAGGCCGGATGATCCGGAAATCGCAAGACAACCGGTTGACGGCGATGCTGCAGGTTCGGAATGAAGCGGATCGCTACTTGCCGATGGTGCTCGATCAGCTTTCACAATTTGTCGATGACATCGTGATTGTGGATGACGCCAGCACCGACGGCACCGTCCGTCTCTGCAAATCGTACCAAAAGGTCACCCGTCTGATCGAATTGACAGAGTCCCATTTTGACCGCGAATGGGAGCTGCGGTCCCTCCTGTGGCAGGTTGCCGTATCGACAAGTCCCGATTGGCTGCTGGCGGTGGATGCGGACGAGGTCTATGAAGACAGGGTGAAAGAACAGATTGCTGGTCTCATCAATCAGGATCAATTCGACTGGGTCGGATTCCGTTTTTATGACTTCTGGGGAGGTTTGACCCATTACCGGGACGATGCGTTGTGGAATATCCACCGCCGGCACACGATGACCCTGGTCCGGTATCTGCCGGGATACCATTATTTCTATCCCAAACTGATGCACCATTGCCCGCGGCTTCCCCTGTCCTATTGCGTTCTGCCGGGACATCGTTCCGATCTTCGCGTGAAACATCTGGGCTGGGCAGGGAGCGAAGAGGAGCGGTACCAAAAGTACCTCCGTTATCTGTCGATCGACCCGGATGGCATCTGGGGTAGCCTTGCTCACTACCAGTCGATTCTAGATCCCAATCCCAATCTGGTGGAATGGAAAGAAGAGGAATGATGAAACGGGTCAGTATCTTCACACACAGTTTTCTCGACGGATACAACTGCCGTTTTACGCGTATTTTTGGCGGCGGACTGGAACGCTATATCTACGATCTCTGCGGCGTCATCCAGGAAATGGGATACAAGCCGGAAGTTCACCAGCTTTCGTACTATCAGCCGTTTGCCACCCGCTTCGAACAGATCGAGGTGTTCGGATACCCCTACGATTTTGACCAGATTGCGGAAGCGTTTGAAAAAATGGTATCCCATGCCCGCGGAGCATTGATTTACGCAAGCTGCATCTGGCATCCCATCCGGTACCGCATAGGCAGTCTGGGCATCTGCCACGGCATCAACTGGGATCGGCCCGATTTGCCCCAGTCGGACAAAACGCATGTGGCGAAATCGATCCAGTTGGCGCTCGACCAGTTGCATCGCATTGTTTCGGTCGATTCCCAATTTCTCACATACTGCCGTTCCGTGTGTACGTACGAGGATCCCGAGCAGGTGGTGCTAGTGCCCAACTCGGTTGACACCCGTCACTTCCTGCCGAAGGAAAAAAAACCTGACTCGTCGGACATCCGGATCCTGTTCCCGCGCCGGATCAGTTATGAGCGGGGCATCATTCCGATGATGTTGGCAGCCGACCGGTTATTGCGCCAGTATCCTAACCTGGTCGTCGAATTCGCCGGTGAATTGGTCAAAGACAGCCCGATCGGTGACACGTTTTTGCTCTGGATGCGGGAACATCCGCACAAAAACCGGATCATCCACCGGACCTACGCGTTCGACCGGATGGCCGACGCCTATCAGGAAGCGGATATCGCAGTCATTCCCAGCATTTTTTCGGAAGGTACATCATACTCTTGTCTGGAGGCGATCAGTTGCGGGATACCGGTGGTGGCCAGCAATGTGGGAGGGCTGAATGACATCATTATCGACGGATTTAACGGGCTCCTGACAGCTCCGACGGAGGAACGGCTGAGCGAAGCGATGATCCGGCTGATCGAAGATCCGGCGCTGCGCAAGACGCTTGGAGCGAATGCCCGGGCCACCGCGTTGGCATTTGACAAATCAATCTGGAAACAGCGTTGGAAAAACATATTGGCAGACTACCTGGAAGGTGGGGCAACATGAACGACCCGCAAAAATACGTCTGGGACCGATTGTGGTCCCAAGAAGTGTCCTACCATTGGGATTCGCTGAGTCAAACGATTTATGAGACGATCGGCAGATTGATCGGTGACGTAACAGGAAAGACGGTACTGGAAGCAGGATCAGGCACGGGAAAAATCTCCTTGCGCCTGGCGATGGAAGGTGCCAACGTGACACTGGTTGATTATTCGAAAAAAGCGCTCGACAATAGCCACCTGGCGTTCCGGCGCAAAAACCGGAACGGGCGATTTCTGTTGTCCGATATCCGCAACATCCCCGTTCCCGATGATACGTACGATTTGACCTGGAACGCGGGTGTTCTCGAACATTTTGATTTCGCGGGAAAAGTGGCTGTCCTGCAGGAAATGGCACGTGTCACAAAACCTGGCGGAATGGTCATCACATTTGTTCCTTATGCTAAATGTTTGCCGTATCGCGTCGGAAAAGCGTTTGCAGAAGCGAACGGAATCTGGATGTATGGTCGGGAAGACCCGGTTGATACCTTGCAAAACGAATTTCACACCAGCGAAATCCGGTTGCTTGAGGAGTTTCCCATCGGATTCATAAACAGTCTGGATTTTCTCGATTTCATTCCGCAGTCACAACCGGTAAAACAATGGATCGGGCAATGGTACCAGACGCTGACCGACGAGGAGCGCAGTCTGTTTCCAGGGTATTTGCTGGTGACCGCGGGAACCGTGGGACACTGATCGAATACCCAATCGAGCAGGAGGGGGCGGCTGGCCCCCGTCTTCAAAAGACTGCTGCATGTACGTGCAGCAGTTTTACTTTGTGTGATTTCCATACAGGGCGAAAATGTCCTCTGCGATCGCTTCGGCTCGCGCCTGCCAACTCTCTTGTTGAGCGATCGTTTGCCTTTTTGCCATCTTTTCCGGAGTGCGGTCTTCGATCAACGCGTCATCCAGATGCTGTAAAAACTGTTGTGGGGAGTTGGCGATCCGGACGCATGAATAGAGCCGCACTTCCGGCAGATCGGTTGCGACGACAGGCAATCCGGCGGCCAGATATTCATACAGTTTGACAGGATTGGCCGCTTTCGTCACGCCGCGAACCTGAAAAGGAATGATCGCCGCATCGAATTGGCGGGCAAACGCAGGCAGTTCTGCATAATCGCGATTTCCGAGCCAAAGCGTATTGGAAGCTTTTGCGAGAGACTGCGGAATGGGCGAACTGATCTGGCCGACGAAGCAAAACAGGTAGTGTGGGCGCTGTTGGACCAGATAGGTGAGCAAATCGTAATCCAGCCAGGTAGCGACAGCCCCCCAGAATCCAATCACAGGAGCGGTCGAGCCGCACAGGGCTCTGGCTGTTTCCTCATGCGGCAGGCGACCGGTCTCCGGCTTCAAGGCTGCGGAGAAATGGGCGTAATCGACAGCGTTGCGCACCAGTCTGACTTTCGCATGTTGACAGGCCGCCTCCTCATAAATCGCCTGGGAAGAGCAAAGCACCAGATCGGCCGCCTGAATTTTGCGGTCGTGCCACTCGGCATAAGGTGCGAATTCTTCCACACAAGCGTCCGCAATGTCGCTGACCACCAGTGCAAGGTTGAACTTCGGCAACAATTCAACATAGGGACCGTGTGTGAGCCACATGATATAGGTCTGGTCGAGCGGCAATGCATCGATGTCCTGGCAGATCACAAAATGATCGTGCAAACGAACAAACGGATTGCTTTTGTCTTGCGTGACATTGCAGTATATGACATCGAACCCGAGCAGGCTGAGATGATACAACAGATGTTGGGGGCGTTGGCGGTGAACATGGAAATCAAAACACGGGAGATAAAGAATCGGTGGTAACAGATTTCCCATCGGTCTGTCTCCTTCATTCGCAAAGTGTGAGAAACTGCAGATCGCTGTCCAAAGCGGCAAGCGGTTGTCCGCTGACCGACCTTGCCGCCGACGTGTACAAATGCAAAAGCGCGATGCGGGGGGCCACCCGATTGGGAAATTCCCTTTGTGCTTCCGAATACCAGCCATGCGATGCCGCAAAATCGGAGCAATCGTACGCCAACAACCCGGCGGCCAACCGTTCCTGGTAGGTCAATCGCTCCCGCCTCATGTTACACAATGCCAAGAGTTGGCGTTTGGCCGCTGCAGGCGCTTTTCTCAATCCGCAGAGCACATGAACGGGCAGCCAGGGCCAGGCAACCGCAAGCGGAACCTGGCTTTGCAACCAGATCAACCCGTCCCACGCCCCGACCTGAACGAGCACCTGCTGGCACTGACGGTACGCCGTTTCGGAAATGTGTATTGGTTCATCGCCTTTCAGCATGGCCTCTATGGAGGAAAAGGACGGATCCAGGATAACAAATTGCTCCAACTGTTTCATGGCGGCACTTGTATCGTTCTCTTGTAACAAAAGCGCCCATAAGTACAGATGGCGCACCGCTTTCGGGGCGAGAGTCCAGACGATTTTTGCCTGTTCATACTGATCGGTCTGCGTCAACAGGATGCCTTTCAGTATCGGATCCGATACTTCCGAAACGTTTCCACAGGCCAGTATCCGCATCGCAAAATCAGGCTCCCGGTGATTGAGCGCCACCTGGATGAGCAGGCGCCGGGCGCGTTCCGGAACCTGATTTCCAGATTTCGTGAGGAGGGCAGACACCTCCTCTGTCTCGCCCGCCAACAGCAAGATCGCCAGCAGACGCCGCCATGCGGGCAGATAGGCCGGATTCTGGCGCACTGCCTGGACATAATGATGTTTCGCCTGTTGCCAGACGCACAGATACTCACACGCCAGTCCCGCCAGGAAATGCGAACGGTAGGTCCCCGATCCGGAAGCGGACGTGTACTTGAAGGACACGTCCCCGATATTGATCGCTTGCAAAAAAGTCGATTGGGCGTTCTGATACTGTTCATTTTCGAGCAACAGCATCCCTTTCAGGTCCAGCAGATCCGTAAAATCCGGGTAAAAAACCAGCGCTTCTTCGATGATCCGGCATGCGTCCTGTTGGCGTCCCGTTTCCCGCAAGGCGTACGCCGTCTTCAGCAGCAGATCCGAATCATAGCCGCTGAATATCGGCACACGGGGCAGGATCGATTCAAACAGAGCGAGCGCTTCGGCATATTTTTGACGCTGAAAATATTCGGTTGCCAACGCATATTGCAGCCGCAGATCATCCGGCTGGCGTTCGATCGCCCGTTGCAGGATTGTCCAGTTTCGTTCGTTCTTCCGTTTGCGGTCGATCACTTCCTGCAGGTAGCCGTAATGCCGTACCGTGATGTCCGAAAATTCGATTTGTGCGGCGGCGATTTGCCGAATGCTGGGAACCACCTCTTCATGGATGCTGCTTGTAAAGCGAATGTCCGGATGGTTGCGAAAGAGGCGGCAAACCGAATCGGTCACATACTCTCCGTCATCGGATCCCCCGATATAATTGATGATTTTGAGAAAATACCCATACACCTGTTCCTGTTGCAGCAGGCCATTCAGATAGTCCGCATCCGGTGGTTCCAGTTCTTCGTCCGCGTCCAGCACCAGAATCCATTTTTTCGTTGCCCGGCTGAGTCCCGCATTGCGGGCTTTCGCAAAATCGTATTCCCACGGAACCGGAATGACGGATGCTCCGAACCGTTTTGCGATCTCGACCGTTTTGTCGGTTGAACCGGTGTCCACCACAATGATTTCCGATACGACCCCGGATACGGAAGCAAGGCATCGTTCGAGAAACTCCTCTTCATTTTGCACGGTCATGCACAATGAGATGTCAAAGCTCATGCCAATCCTCCCGACTAAAAACCGTCCGCGTGGGGACAAGCCAAGCGCGCATCCCGCACCACATCGTGATAGGCTGCAGACGTTCCCAATACTTCCAGATGAAAATCGGACAGGCTGGCCAGCGTTCGGATCCATTGTTTGTACGCATCCGGGCTGTGGAGCCGGTCCCGCCAGCCGTCGAGCAGCTGCAGACCGGCGTCGATCCGCCCGTTTTGCAACGCGCTTTTCGCGAGAAACGGCAGTTCTTCCCCGCTGGCCAGCACATCTTTCGGGACTGCATCGGTACCCTTTTCCAGCCAATCCAGCCCGATTTGGAAGAAGTTCCGTTCTTTCGAACGAATCTGCCGCAACATCCTCCGTGCGGCTTCCCAGTCGCCCTGCAGCAGCAGACATTTCAGTTCCGCCATCCGTTTAAACTGACGCAGGTTTGCATTGCGCAATCGCCTTGCAAGCGCAGGAACCGGTTGCAAGCAATCGGTCTCAAACAAAATCTGGATTATCCTGGCCAGGGCCGCTTCCGATTTGAGATGAAAACGTCGCTCGATAAAAGCGGGGATTTGCGGCTGGGCATTGGTACATTTCAGAAGGCGAAAGATACGATACAACGGTGGATTTACGCTCGATTTGAAACGAATCGCCTGCATGTGGCACTCGATAGCCCTGTCGTATTGGCGCATCGCTTCGTACAAAAGGCCCAATGTGTAACAGGTCTGGTACGTGCCGATCCCTTCTTCCGTGTGATAACAGTTGGCCGCAGGTCCCAATGTCAAAGCGTGACTGAAAGCGGATTTCGCTGCCGCGAGTTGTCCCGCTTGGATCAAACAGACCCCTTTCAGATGATGCAAATCGGTATAATCCGGGTAGAGACCGATTCCTTCCTCACACAATCGGATCGCTTCCGGCAAGCGGCCAACCGCCAGCAAGCAGCGGATTTCATATTTAAACAGCAAATGCGTATAACTGCTCGCAACAGGATCCAGCCGCGCACGCGCTTTTCGAAACGCGTCGAGCGCCTGCTGCAGACTGGCCAGTCGCAGATATTCCACTCCCATGTTGTAGAGGGTGAACGGATCGTCCGGTTTTTCCGCGAGCATTTGCTGCAACAGCTTCAGGTTGCGGTGAATTTTGTCTTTTTTGCGAACCGTTTCCTGTTGATACCCGTAATGGTGAATTTTGATGTCAGTGATGTGAAAGGCGGCTTCCGGCTTGTGACGGCAAATGCTGGCGGCGATCTGCTCGTGAATCCGTCCCTCGAACCGGTATTCCGGGCGGTTTTTGAACAGCCTGAGAACCGGATTGATCGTCGCCCCCTGGGAACCATCGCCGATATAGTTGTGAATCTGCAGGAAGAACGCTTCAAACTCCGGATGTTGAGCACACAGACGAAGTTTCTCGCGGTCATCGGGATCCAGTTCTTCATCCCCGTCCAGAAACAGAATCCAGTCTCCGCTGGCCCGATCCACCCCCTGGTTACGGGCGTAAGCAAAATCGTCCCGCCAGGAGACACAGAACACATCAGCACCAAATCGACGGGCGACAGCGGCCGTACCGTCTGTTGAGCCGGTATCGACTACAATGATTTCATCCACGGCTCCTTTGACACTCTGCAAACATCGCGGCAGATGGTCGGCTTCATTTTTGACGATCATACACAATGAAATCGTTGGCTGATGCATAGAGATTCCTCCTCTGTGCCCCCTTCCAGCACGTATGCCAGCGGATCCCCCGGAGCTTTTCTTTGCTTGCCCTGATCCGCTGCAAATCGGCTTGCAATGCCGGGTGATCCGGGAAGCGGCCGATCCCTTCCACCGCGACTTCCTCCGCGATCCCCAAATAACACAGGGCCGCGCCTGTTCTCGCCCGCTCATCAGTTGGAGCTTCCGCTAAGATTTGTTCAAACAGAGCGCACGCCTGGCGAAAATGCCCTTTGTCATACAGAAGTTCAGCCAGCAGAAACAATCCTTCCCCATCCAGTGACCCGGTTTTCATGGCTTGCAGGAGACAATCAGCAGCCAGCAACACAAATCCGTTCCGGTACAGACATTTTGCGTAGGCAAGAAACCAGTCGGACGAAAGCTGGCCCAATGCATCGGCAATCCGCAGCAACCGGAGTTGAACCGCCCGTTCCAGCAGATTTTGCACAAACGGTTGTGAAACGGAATCCGGGACTTTTTTTTCGATCAACCAACCATCCAGACACGCAAACATGTGTTGCTGTTCCGGCGACAATCCCGTGTAAAAACGGAACGGCAGGCTTCTCTCCTCGCTCCAGCAGCACAACGCCCGATCCAGGAGCAAGGACTGCCGGCCGGGTTCTGCCGCTTCCCGCAGCAACACCCCCAATTTTTCATAGGCTTCCGGAAACTGTCCCGTCTGCATCAGACATTCGCAACGAAGTTTTTCCCCTGCAAGCGACAACGGGTGAATGCGGTTGAGCAACGCCAGCGCTTCCGGGTATGCGCCGATTTCAGCCATCACCGAAGCCTGCAACAACCGGTCCGCAGTGGCGGTTTGCAGATGTTCAAGAATTTGCTCGTCCGCCATTCCCAGGCGGTGCAAACTTTCTGCCAGACCTGTCAATGCCGGGACATAGCCCGGATGCTGACCCAACGCCTGCCTGTACAAAGCGACCGCTTCCTCCACCGCCCCCCATTCGTTCGCCAGATTCGCCATCCGCTGGAACGACCGGAACGTTCCCATCCCCGCTTCCGTCACATACTTGCACGGGGCGGCTCCGCAACGAGACGCCTGTTCATAGGCCGCAAACGATTCCCGCAACAAGCCCTTTCGTTCCAACGTTTCCCCCAGCAGATGATACAGGTCGGGGTAGTCATCATAATGGGTGATTTCAGCACGCAGCAAACGTTCCGCTTCTGCCAGTTCATTTAATGCTAGCAGGACTTTCGCCCGATCCCGAACCAAAGTGGGGCGGTACGATCTTCCAACCGGCGTCAGATCGTAAGCCCGTTGCAACTCGCTCGCCGCTTCGCGCAGTCTGCCCATTTGGCAATGGGTGACTCCCAGGTTATAAATATGGAACGGTTCTTCAGGCTCTTCCTTGACCGCCATCTCCAACAGCCGGAGATTCCGGCGGATTTTATCTTTCCGCTCCATGCGCGGTGGCAGGTACCCGTAGTGAACGATTTGCAGAGGAGACAGTTCAATTTTGGTCAATGGGTGATGTTCCAAAATGGCCGGGATGATCTGCTCGTGAATCCGGCCCCGGAACCGGTAACTTGCATTTCGCCGGAACAGGCGGACCGTCTGGTGCCGAAGCCGATCCTCCGGGCGATCGCCCAGCACATTCTCAATCTCCACCAAAAAAGCTTCTGCATCGGTCCGTTGCAAGAGGTCGGCAAGCAGTTCCGCGCCTGCGGCGAGCGCTTCATCCGCGTCAAGCACCAGAATCCAGTCGGTTGTCGCGTGGGAAAGTCCCAGATTCCTCGCTTTCGAAAAATCATCGTCCCACTTTGTGTGCACGATTTTCGCTCCGTAGGAGATGGCAATGTCTACGGTTCGGTCGACCGACCCTGTATCCACAATCACAATTTCATCCGCAACCGTTTTGACGCTGTCCAGGCATTGAGGCAGTACATCTTCCTCGTCGCGCGTGATCACATGTACGCCAAGCAGCGGACTATTCATACGATTCCTCCCTCAAAGAAAAGAGTACATGGAATCCATGTACTGATGAGTGACAAATCAACCTAGGTTCCTTGCCCGTTGAAGAACACGTCGATTGTGGTCGGGCTGCCCGCTGTGGAGGAGCGGTACGCCAACCGGGTGTATTTGAGGAACCGCTTGGGAACGAGTACATCAACCGAACCCACTGCAATGCCGGTGACGGTGTCGACGTCATCAAACCAGTTCGTTCCGTTGGCACTGATCTCAACCCGGGCATCCACCTTGTTGGTACCCGGTCCCTTGTTATAAATGAAGAACGAATAGGTACCGAACACGCTTGTGGTAACGGCAGGCAGCGCTGTGAATGCATCGGCGGTCACGACGTTCAGTGTTTGTTGCTCCTGGAAGCTCTTCTGTGAAATCGAAGTGACACTGCTCAGCGTACCGGCGGTAATGGTCGCACCCAGCACGCTGGTGATCGTACCATTCAGCAGGTTGCTCAGCGTACCGGCGGTAATGGTCGCACCCAGCACGCTGGTGATCGTACCATTCAGCAGGTTGTTCAGCGTTCCGGCGGTAATGGTCGCACCCAGCACGCTGGTGATCGTACCGTCCATCTGGATGTTGAGCAACCGTCCGCTGGCGTCTGTCACCAACGCCCGGCTGGTGGCGGTCGTGTCTTTCCCGAAAATCAATGTGCGAAGATCGTCCGGGTTTGTGTTGAACGAAGCAAAATTCGGCAATCGTCTCTCCCCTCTCCAGCATATTGTTAGTAACGGCAGCATGTTGTGGGCGGATGCTGGTTTTTTGGAAAAATACCGCCAGCACATTGGCTGCTTTTACAATGTACGAATCTTGCCATTTTTCCGGTTGTACTGCAGTCCAGACAAGCGAAAAATATATGTACACCCAAACCGGCTTGTCCAGCCAAAAGGGATCCACCCCACGCTTCGACTAGCCGATTGACTGCGACTGAAAATAAATATCCAGCCGGGTCTGCTTGCCCGCTTCTTTTGCCCGTACGGAAACACGTGTAAACCGGAGAAAGCGGGTCGGCACGATCACCACCGTTTGCCGCGCGTTCACATCCACTTCCCGATCGATCGCAAAATCAAACACTGTCGGACCCAGTTCGACCCGCGCGAGTGCGGGATGCTCTCCCCGATTGACGAACGCATAGGAGTAGGTGACCTGGGTGGAGGTGTCTTGCGGAGGCAATACCAGCCAGTCGTCCTGGGTTTCAACACCAAAGAATTTTTCTTCGCGAAACACCCGTTCCAGGAATGGGAAGCGAGGAACGACTTCCAGTCTGCCTTTTTTATCCGTACGAATGGCCTGTACATTTTTTCCGTCGAAACCAAATATTTGAACGCTATCCCGTTTTGCAGCCAGGCGCCGGATATCAAACCGGCGCCCCTTCACCCGGACCTGGTGAAAAATTCGCTTGATGTTCAAAGGTTGATTCGGGAATGCGCGAACCGGCTTGCCCGTTTTGTCCCTGGCCGGCACCCGATACAAATCTTTTCGTTTGTAACTGATTCCGGTATCTGCCTGCTTCCGGTGTTTCCATTTTTTGTGTTGTTTGCCCATCGCTGCCCTCTTCCTCCTTTCCGCTGGTGTTACTATACGTTGGTAAAAAGGCAAACTGCACGGCGGCTGTCACGGATACAACATGAAAGCCCGCTTTCGGGCGCACCAAAAAACAGCCTTTGCAGCGGTATCCGCCACAAAGGCTGTTTCACTCGGCCAAAAGTAGTTGGTTCGAAAAGTGGCCGGCGGTTTAGAAAAACCGTTCCGTCTTTTCGCTTGTTACGACGCCATACAGCAACGGCAACCGGGGGACGGGCTGCGGACTGACGGAAAAGGCTTGCCGGATTAGCTCCCGCACCTCGCACAACCGGGACTCGTCGTTGATATGCAGCATCGCCAGCGGCTCGCCTTTGCGGACTGGGTCGCCGACCTTTTTGGTGAGCACAATTCCCACCGCCAGGTCGATCGGCGAATCCTTCCGCTCCCGTCCGGCTCCGAGCAGCATCGCGCAGGTGCCGATCGTTTCCGCATGAATGCGGCTGACGTAGCCGTCCGCCTCCGCCGGGAACGGTTCTATCCGTTTCGCTTGCGGCAGCTTTTCCGGGTGATCGATCACCGCCGGATCGCCCCCCTGCGCCTCGACGAACCGCTTGAACGCCTGCAGGCCCGCGCCCGTCTCAATCAGCTCTTGCAGCTGCGCCTTCGCCGCTTCCCGGTCTGGGGCCCTGCCGGCCAGCACCAACATCCAGGCCCCCAGTTCCAGACAAAGCTGCCGCAACTCCGGTGCCCCTTTGCCGTTCAGCGCGGCGATCGCTTCTTTCACTTCCAACGCGTTGCCGACCGCATAGCCGAGCGGCTGGTTCATGTCGGACACGACCGAGACCGTTTTCCGCCCCAGCTCCGTGCCGATGTCGACCATCGCTTTCGCCAGCGCAAAAGCTTCCTCCCGCGACTTCATAAAAGCACCTTCGCCCGTTTTTACATCCAGCACGATCGCGTCCGCCCCGGCAGCCAATTTTTTGCTCATGATCGAACTGGCGATCAACGGAATCGTATCGACTGTCGCCGTCACGTCGCGCAGGGCGTACAATTTTTTGTCCGCCGGGGCGAGATCGGCCGTTTGCCCGATCAATGCCAGTTGAATCGTGTTGACGTTCCGAATAAACTGTTCTTCCGTCAGCTCGACAGAAAAACCGGGAATCGACTCCAGTTTGTCGATCGTGCCGCCGGTGTGCCCTAAGCCCCGCCCGGACATTTTCGCCACCGGCACGCCGGCTGCTGCCACCAGCGGCGCCAACACCAGCGTCGTCGTGTCGCCGACGCCGCCGGTCGAATGTTTATCCACTTTGATCCCTTCGACGGAAGAGAGATCCACCATGTCGCCGGAAGCAGCCATCGCCATCGTCAAATCGGCCGTTTCGCGGGAGGTCATACCGCGAAAATAAATCGCCATCGCCAGCGCCGACATCTGGTAGTCGGGAATCGACCCGTCGGTAAACCCCCGCACGATCCATTCGATTTCCTGTTTGCTAAGCGTTTGTCCGTCTCGCTTTTTGCGGATCAAATCGTACATGCGCATCAGCTTTGCACCTCAGCCAGGAACCCTTTGACGAGCGAAATGAATGTTGGCCGGGTGCGGTTCGCCACCTCGACCACCTGTTCGTGCGTCAACGGTTCCAACTCTTCCCCGATTGCCATATCGGTCACGCAGGAAATCCCGATCACCTTCAATCCCGCATGGTTGGCGACGATCACTTCCGGCACGGTCGACATGCCGACCGCATCCGCCCCAAAGTTGCGCAGCATGATCAACTCCGCCGGGGTGCAGTAGGCGGGACCGGAGATCGCCACATAAACGCCTTTTTGCACCTGGATCCCGTTCTTCTCCGCAACACGTTCCGCGATTTCAATCAGTTCCCGGTTATACGCCTGCGACATGTCGGGAAAACGGGGTCCCAGCTGCGGATCGTTCGCCCCGATCAGCGGATTGCTGCCCGTAAAATTGATATGGTCGGTGATCAGCATCAAATCGCCGGGCTGAAAGTTCCGGTTCATACCGCCGCACGCGTTGGTCACCACCAGCTTGTCGCAGCCCAGCTGTTTCATCACATAGACGGGAAAGGTGATCTCCTTTTGCGAATACCCTTCGTAAAAATGAAACCGGCCCTGCATGGTGACGACGGGACACCCTTCCAATGTACCGATCACCAGTTTTCCGGCGTGCCCTTCCACCGTCGACAACGGAAAATTCGGGATCTCAGCAAAATCGATCACTGTCGGCGATTCAATTTCGTCAGCCAGGACACCGAGGCCGGACCCGAGAATCAGCCCCACCTGCGGCGTCAGATCGGTTTTGGAACGTATGTAAGATACTGTTTCTTCGATTTTTTTCAGCAGAGACAAAATGATCACCCTCCAATTCACCCCACAAAGTGACGTGAAGCCCTGTAGCAAATTCCCAATCCTTTGCACCCAAAGGGCAGATAGGGCGACTTGGCAATTCATTGCCTTAGCGTCACTTATACTCTCTGAGTGCAAGTCGCGCCAGGTCGCGCTATGCGGGGGCCTACAGTTCCCGAACGATTTCGCGCACCAGGTCGCTGAACTTGCTTTTGACCCGTTCCGCCGTTTCCATCACTTCCTCGTGGCTGAGCGGCTGATCGAGAATACCGGCCGCCAGATTGGAGATGCAGGAAATCCCGAGCACCCGCATGCCCATATGCTTCGCCACGATCACTTCCGGCACGGTCGACATGCCGACCGCATCACCGCCCAGCTGCCGCAGCATGCGAATCTCAGCCGGCGTCTCGTAGCTGGGGCCTGTAAGTCCGACATAAACGCCTTCCCGCAGGCAAATCCCAAGCCGTTCCGCCATCCGTTTCGCCAGATCGCGCAGCTCCCGGTTGTACGCCTCCGACATGTCGGGAAAACGGGGCCCCAGCTCCGTTTCGTTATGTCCGATCAGCGGATTTTGGAAGGTGAAGTTAATGTGGTCCTTGATCAGCATCAGGTCACCCGCTTCCCATTCCGGGTTGATGCCGCCCGCTGCATTGGTCACCAGCACCGTGTCGATGCCGAGCCGCTTCATCACGCGAATCGGGAACGTCACCTGCTCCAGGCTGTACCCCTCATAATAATGGAACCTCCCTTGCATCATCGCCACTGGTTTGCCGGCAAACGTGCCGAACACAAACTGGCCGGCATGGCCTTCCACCGTCGACACGGGAAAATGGGGGATTTTCCCGTACGGCACCCGGTGCGCCTGCTCCGCCTCTTCCGCCAGCACGCCCAAGCCGGATCCGAGCACCAGTCCGATTTTTGGCGCAACCGGAACGCGGTTTTGAATCCATTTCACCGCCTCATCGATCTTCTGCAGCAATTTCGCCATCGTTTCGCCTCCTACCGTTGAATCTTCGAGAAAAAGCTACTTCCGATGCCCGGATTCGGAACACAAAAATTCTCCGCGATCGTCGCGCCCAAATCGGCAAACGTTTCGCGCGTGCCCAGGTCAATTGCCGATTGAATGCCCGAACCGTGCAGCAAAATGGGAACAAACTCGCGGCTGTGATCGGTGCCCGGCGTGGTCGGGTCACATCCGTGGTCGGCCGTCAGAATCAACAGATCGTCCTCGCGCATCGCTCCGATTATCTCCGGCAACCGGGCATCAAACTGTTCAATCGCCTTCGCGAACCCTTGCGGGTCGTTGCGATGGCCGTATTTTGCGTCAAAGTCGACCAGATTGGCAAAGATCAAACCATTTTTGACCCGTTTCATATAGGAGAGCGTCTTGTCCACACCGTCCATGTTGTCTTCCGTGTGCTCCCCTTCGGTGATGCCGGATCCTCCATAAATGTCTTCGATCTTGCCGATTCCGACCACGGGGAAGCCCGCATCCTGCAGTTCATTCAAAACGGTCCGGCCAAAAATCAGCGAATAGTCGCGCCGGTTCGCCGTCCGGGTGAAATGGCCGTTCCCTCCGACAAACGGCCGGGCAATCACGCGCCCCACCGCGTGCGGTCCGACCAGAATCTCGCGGGCGATCTCGCAATAGCGATATAGTTCCTCCAGCGGGATGATCTCTTCATGAGCCGCAATCTGAAACACGCTGTCGGCCGATGTGTAGACAATCGGATAGCCAGTGCGCATGTGCTCGTCGCCCAGTTCTTTCAGGATCTCGGTGCCGGAAGCCGGCTTGTTGCCCAGCGTTTTCCGGCCGATGCGCCGTTCGAATTCGTCCATGATCTCGCGCGGAAACCCTTCCGGATAGGTCGGCAGCGGCCTTTCCAGTTTGACGCCGACCATTTCCCAGTGGCCATTGGTCGTGTCTTTTCCAGCCGACTGCTCCGCCATTTTTCCGTAGGCACCGCGCACCGGATCGGTAGGCACGCCTTCGATCGGGTGAATGCGTCCCAGCCCCAGCTTCGCCATATTCGGGACGTGCAACCCGCCTACCGCTTTTGCAATATTGGCGATCGTATTGGAGCCGATGTCGCCGTACACCTCAGCGTCGGTCATCTCACCGATGCCGCAGCTGTCCAGTACAATCAGGATGATGCGGTTGTATGCACCCATCGGGTATCTCCTTTCTGCACAAAAACATCAACCGGCCCATTCTGCCGGGTTGTATTCGATCCTAGGTTACCCAACCTTTGCCATTCTGACAACTTCGCTTTCGCAGCTAGACGTGCTCCAGGATGTCGGACCAATCGATGTGCTGCTTAAGCGTCTCGACATACTGTTCCAGGCCTGTCCGGTCTTCTTCGTCAAACCTCGCCAAAATCGGGCTGTCGATGTCAAGCACGCCCACCACCAGTTGATCGACCACGATCGGCACCACAATTTCGGAGCGGGAAGCGGCATCGCATGCGATATGGCCGGGAAACCGGTGGACATCCGGCACCATCAGCGTCTCCCGCTTGGCAGCCGCCGTTCCGCACACCCCTTTTCCGAGCGGAATCCGCACGCAAGCGGGCTTTCCCTGAAACGGCCCCAACACCAGCTGCCCGTTTTTCATCAAATAAAATCCCGCCCAGTTGATCTCCTCCAACTGCATCCACAACAGCGCCGCCGCATTTGCCAGATTGGCCAGCCAATCGGTTTCCCCCGCCAGCAGATGGTGCAGCTGCTGATCCAACGATCGGTAGAATTCTGGTTTGGTGCCAGCGATTTGTTCAAATGCAAACGACATTTCGATTCTCCTTCCGTCCAATTTTGGTTGCGCTTCCGGCAATGCCACACGCCACAGCCCATTTTCTATACACGCTACATCTGTTTTGGTTGATTGTAGCATAAACCCTGATGGTAAAAGTAAAAAGAGCCCTCCCGCCAGTCCGAGAAGGCTCTTGCGCAGTCACACCATCGGGCCGGAATGCGTTTCGTTGCGGGTGTCTTCCTGTGCTTTCGAAATTCTCTCCTGATTTCCCAGATGTTTCAATGTCGCGAGCAGAACCAGGAGAGTTGCCACAAACAGCAACCCGGCAATAAAAGCCAATACTCCCATCCATGTCCCCCTCCCGTCACCAGTCCATTCCAGTATACGATCGGGCACACTGAAACATGCGCCTGCCGCTTCAGGCGCGCGGATGCGTTTTCGCGTACACTTCCTTTAACCGGGACTTGGTGATATGCGTGTAAATCTGCGTCGTGGAAATGTCGGCGTGCCCCAACATCTCCTGGACGGAACGCAGATCGGCGCCGTTTTCCAGCAAATGGGTGGCAAACGAATGGCGCAAGGTGTGCGGCGTGATCTCTTTGTTGATGTTCGCAGCCTTCGCGTATTTTTTGATGATTTTCCAGAATCCCTGGCGGGTCAGCCGCTGCCCGTGATGGTTCACAAACAGCGATGTTTCCGACCGGTCGCGGAGCAATTTAGCGCGGGCGCGGTTCAGGTATTCTTCCAACATCTGCAAGGCGACAGAGCCGAGCGGGATAATCCGTTCCTTTGCCCCTTTCCCGTAACACTTCAAAAATCCCATGTTCAGGTTGACATCATCGACATTCAGGGAGACCAGTTCGGATACACGGATCCCCGACGCATACAGCAGTTCGAGCATCGCCTTGTCGCGCAAACCGGTGCTTGTCTTCAAATCGGGCGAATCGAGCAGCGCCTCTACATCTTCCACGGTCAACACTTGCGGCAGGCGTTTTTCGATCTTCGGCGATTCCAGATTGGCGGCCGGGTCACCGTCGATCAATCCGTCACGCAGCAGGAAACTGTAAAATGCCCGAATGCTCGCCAGGTTGCGCGAGATTGTCGAGGTGGCGCGGCCTTTTTGCTGCAGGTCCGCCAGATAGGCAATAATATTTGCGCGGCGTGTTTGGTTGACGTCCGCCACGCCGCTTCGCTGTAAAAATTCCGTATATGCGATCAGATCCCGCTGATAGGATTCCAGCGTGTTTTGCGAGAGACCCCGTTCCACCGCCAGGTAGTGGATAAACCGTTCGATCAACTTGTCCATGCATGAGACTCCCCTTCATCGCTTGCACCTTTTCTATTCTACGTGAAGGGGCGTTTTCCTGCTCGCCGCAGATGTCAGCTTCTGCTATCATTCGCCGAGCCTGTAAAACATCTTGAGCCGTTCGATGATCGCGGCCGTGACGTCCTCGACCGGTTGCTCCAGATCGAAATCACCGTTCACTTTCAGCGAGTTGCCTTTCGGCTGTTTGTATTTGTCAACCGGCTGCATCCAGACATGCACGATCTCCATCATCTTGAACAAAACGAACGAAAACAGACACACCAGCACGACCATCTGCACCCATCGCAGCAACCGCCAAACCGAAAAAACCATACTGCACCCCCTACCGATGCATATGAATTGGCGCCCGGAAAAATGATATGCTCAGGAGGTGTGGAACTTGACAGAACCCCAACACACATATCTGGACAAATATCCGCCCGCTCATTTGACGGAGGAACAGGTGCAGCAGCTGCAAAAATTGGAACGGGAACTTACGCAGCAGGCAGGCAGCCCGATTCTTTTGATGGCGTTTCGAGCCCAAGACTAATTTGTACCCATTGCAAAAAGGGGAATTCCGCCGCAACGAACGGAGAATTCCCTTTTTCAGAGCTTCCGCAATTTGATGGTTTGTACGGAATGATCGGAGCTTTTCGTCATAATCAGACGAGCGCGGTTGCGCGTCGGCAAGATGTTGGTCCAGAGATTGACATAGTTGATTTCTCGCCAGATGTGGCGGGCAATCTCGACCGCTTCCGGATCGGTCAGACCTGCATACCGGTGAAAGTAGGAATTCGGGTTTTGAAACGCGGTGTTTCGCAACAGCTTGAACCTCTCCACATACCAATGTTCGATATCCGATTCGTCAGCATCCACATAGATGGAGAAGTCAAAGAAATCGGAAACATATACTTTGGGGGCGTATCCTGGCTCGCCATCCCCGGAAGCGACCTGCAACACGTTCAGGCCTTCCACAATCAGGATGTCCGGCCGCCGGATCACCTGCCGTTCGTTCGGTACGATATCGTACGCCAGATGGGAATACACCGGGCAGGCTACTTCCGCAACGCCCGATTTGATATCGGCTAAAAATTGAATCAGCCGCCGTATGTCATAACTCTCCGGAAACCCTTTTCGTTTCATCAGCCCGCGCTTTTCAAGTACCGCGTTCGGGTACAGGAAGCCGTCAGTCGTCACCAAATCGACTTTCGGATGGTTGGGCCAGCGGGCAAGCAAAGCCTGCAGCACCCGGGCCGTCGTGCTCTTGCCAACCGCTACACTTCCGGCAATGCCTATTACATATGGGACTTTTTCGCTGTTGCTGCCGAGAAACGTATTTGTCGATTTGTGCAGTTCCTGGGTAGCCGCGACATAAAGATTTAATAGCTTGGAGAGCGGATGATAGATTTCCTGGATCTCTTTCAGCGAAATCGTTTCATTCAGTCCGCGCAGTTTTTCCAATTCCTCTTCGGAAAGCGAGTGAAAAGGAACCTCACAAAGTTCTCTCCATTCTTCCCGTGTGAATGTAAGAAACGGTGAGAATTTTGTTTCGTTGGCCAATTTTGTGATCATCGATCTCCGCTCCCGATGGATACAAATAGGTCAGCTCTCCGGTTTGATCATCCGAATTTTTCGCAACTCCTAGTATACATGAAAACGCTTGCTTGCAACATGCCCCACTTTCCCTTGATTTGCGCCAACTATTACATAGGCTTCTTGATTCACAACAGGCCCCTCATACTTCTTCAAAAAAGAGACGTGCGGCTCACGTCTCTTTCCGGAGGTTGTCAGATCTGCCGCTCAAGCCAGCGCCTGTTCCAGCGGTACGTAAGGATGTCCGAGCGCGGTTGCCACCGCTTCATAGGTCACTTTCCCGTTGACCACGTTCACCCCTTTGGCGAGCGCGGGATTGTCGGCAACCGCCGCTTTGTACCCCATATTCGCGATTTGCAGCGCATAACCGAGGGTGACGTTAGTCAACGCGAGCGTCGATGTGCGCGGTACGGCGCCGGGGATGTTGGCGACCGCGTAATGGACCACCCCGTATTTTTCATAGGTGGGATCGGAGTGGGTGGTGACCCGGTCGATCGTTTCGACCGAACCGCCCTGGTCGATTGCCACGTCAACGATTACCGACCCTTTTGCCATTCCTTTCACCATATATTCCTTCACCAGTTTCGGTGCGCGGGCACCAGGGATCAGAACCGCCCCGATCAGCAGGT
The DNA here is from genome assembly GCF_000376225.1 of Effusibacillus pohliae DSM 22757. Lineage (NCBI taxonomy): Bacteria > Bacillati > Bacillota > Bacilli > Caryophanales > Alicyclobacillaceae > Effusibacillus > Effusibacillus pohliae. The sequence continues at coordinate 10,206 of NZ_AQXL01000121.1, read as the reverse complement.
CAGCTTTTTGTACGGCCTGCTCGATGTTGTGCGAGTTAGACATGACGGTCGTGATGCGCCCGCCAAAAATATCATCCAGATACCGCAGTCGGTCCGGATTCACATCGAGTATCGTCACCCGCGCACCGGTGCCAAGCGCCATTTTCGCCGCGTTCGTGCCGACCACGCCGCCGCCGATGATGACCACTTCCGCCGGCGGAACACCGGGAACGCCGCCGAGCAGCACCCCTTTTCCCCCATACGGTTTTTCCAGGAATTGCGCTCCGATTTGCACCGCCATCCGCCCCGCCACTTCGCTCATCGGCGTCAGCAACGGCAAGGAACGGTCTGGCAACTGGATCGTCTCATAGGCGATCGCCACCACGCCTTTGTCGATCAACGCTTTTGTCAATTCCGGTTCCGGCGCCAGGTGGAGATATGTAAACAGAATTAGACCTTCCCGAAAATATCCGTATTCCGCCGGCAGCGGCTCTTTCACTTTCATCACCATGTCGGCTTTACTCCACACTTCCGCTGCCGAGTCGAGAATCGCCGCCCCTTTTTGCCGGTACTCCTCATCCGTAAATCCGCTGCCGACACCGGCCGACTTTTCAATGTACACATCATGGCCGTGACTTTTTAGCGCTTCTACACCGGCCGGCGTAATCGCCACACGATTTTCGCTGTCCTTGATTTCTTTCGGTACTCCGATGATCATGGTCGCATCCCCCTTTCCTAGCTTGTCCCCACAGCCAAGGTTTGCATGCACGAATCGAATGAAAAAAGCCTTCACTTCCTTTCAAGTGCAAGGCTTTTTCACACCTCATCGCGGCAGTTCTCGCAATAGCCGAGAAAGCTGACGCGGTGATCGACGATTTTGAAGTTGTGCTCCCGCTCCACCTTTTCTTCCAGCGAATCGAGCAGATCCTCGATTTCGTAAAACCGGTTGCATTTCAGGCAAATCAGGTGATGATGGTGATGCGGATGGTCTTCCGAGCGGAACTCGTAACGGGCCATGCCGTCGCCAAAGTTCAGCTTCTCGATAATTTTCAGCTCGCTCAAAAGATCCAGCGTCCGATAGACGGTCGCAAGCCCGATGTCGGGTGATTTTTGCTTCACCAACATAAAGATTTCTTCCGCGCTCAAATGCGCTTCCTGATTTTCCAACAGCACCTTGAGGGTGGCTTCTCGCTGCGGGGTCAGTTTAAACGACTTCGAATGCAATTGCTCCTTGATTTGGTTTAATCTCTCTTGCATCCGAAGAACCCTCCCGAAACACAATAAGCTGCACATAAAGTTGCCTAAGGCTAACTTTCCTAGACTTATTATAAAAAAAGCGGCGGGAGGTGTCAAACTCCGGGCACATTCCGCATCAGTTCCAGCATTCGGTCGAAGCTGTCCGGTTGCACCGGATCTTCCAGTGCCAGTTTGTTTTTTGTCAAATGGCCGCACTGGCGGCAGCGGTGAACGATCATATAGCCTTTCTTGCTGTGCGATTCGATGCGGACCGGTTCCAGGATCCCCCGGCAGTCGGACGCCCGGTCACCCGGGTGGATATCGAGATGCAGGGAATAAAAACATACCGGGCAATGGTTGCGGCATCCCCCGGATTGCAGCGGCCGGACTTCCGTGCCGCAGTGAATGCAGGTAAACGGTTCATTGCGAACGGTGAATTTCGGTGTTTCGCGCATACGGTTCCCTCACTTGCCGGAATTGGCTCAAAGGATGGCTGCCTATACGAGTATAGCGCGAAACCGAATCAGGCGCCACTTCAGGCACCGGCCTGTCCGCCGGGAATCGATCTGGCGAATCGGCGAATTGTCCCATCTTCCCCTTACAGGTGAGGCGTGATCATTTTCATCAAAAACGGGCTGATGTACCCTTCGACGAAAGAAGCGATCACCAGGCAGCCGCCAAGCATCAGAATCAGCGCGGTGTATGACAAAAACCTCGGATAGAGCGGCATATTTTGCGAAAACCGGGAACGGAGCAGCATCAGGGAAAAGGCGATCCCGGCGACACCGGCGATGATCAGGCAAGGAACGATTATCAGGTTTTGCGGCAGCACGGCCAGCACGGCGAACAGCAGCCCCTTGCTCTTGAAAGCGTCAACCAGAAAGCCGATCGTAAACCCGATCATGAACCCTTTCAAAAATACCAGCACCACAATCAGCGGCAGGCCGATGATCGACAGCCCCAATATCCAGATCAATCCGAGCATTTTCAGGTTTGTCGCGACCGAATGCCAGGTTACGTAGGCGGCGTTTGGAATATGGTTGTCGTTGACCAGCCCGAAAAACCCTTTCAGGTAATTGAACAGGTCCGCTTTCTGGCCGTCCGCCAGCGCATTCACCACAATTGCCCCGAATATGACCCCGACGATGAACAGGATGATCGTATAGACGAACAATTTGGCGTGTTCTTGCGCATAGCGGCCGGCAGCGAGTTTCAAGCTTCGAATCATCAAAGGGCAACCTCCTTGTCCTGCTATCTCTACGACTATATGCAGGACAAGCTGATGTTAGCACCCCAATCTAGCAAAACAAGAAAATAGAAAAGAGGCATCGCTGCCTCTTCTCGCCGCCTCGCCTCACCCGTTTTGTTTTTGAAACTCGATCATAAACTCCCGCAGCGCTTGGCATGCCTCAAACGGTACCGCATTGTAGGCGGACGCCCGGCAGCCGCCGACCGAACGGTGGCCGTTCAGGCCGACAAATCCCGCCTGTTTCGCTTCCACCAGGAATTTTTTCTCCAGTTCCTCCGTCTGCAGGCGGAACGTAATGTTCATCAGCGAGCGGCTGTCCTTGTCCGCATGGCCACGGTAGAAGCCGCCGCTCCTGTCGATCGCCTCGTAGATCAGTGCCGCCTTTTCCCGGTTCCGCCGCTCCATCTCCGCGACTCCGCCCGTCTCTTTCACCCACTTCAACACTTCGCCCAGCATGTAAATGGCAAATGTGGGTGGCGTATTGTAGAGCGAGTTGTTTTTCACATGGATGTCGTAGCGGAGCATCGTCGGAATGTTTTGGGCGGCTCGCTCCACCATGTCCGGCCGCAGGATGACCACCGTCACGCCGGACGGTCCGAGGTTTTTCTGCGCCCCCGCATAGATCAGGGCAAATTTTTTCACGTCGATCGGTTTCGACAGGATGTCGCTCGACATGTCGGCGACCAGCGGCACCTCCCCCGAATCGGGAAAATCGGTCCACTGCGTGCCGTAGATCGTGTTGTTTGACGTGATGTGCAAATACGCCAGATCGTTCGAATAGTGGAGCTCGTCCAGCCGCGGGATGCGCCGGTACGATTCGTCCTTGGTGCTCGCCACTTCCACCGCGTTGCCCAGCAGCTTCGCTTCCTTGTACGCCTTTTCCGCCCAGGAGCCGGTCAGCACGTAGCCGGCCGATTTTCCCGCCGGCAGAAAGTTCATCGGCACCATGCTGAATTGCAAGCTGGCCCCGCCTTGCAAGAACAGCACATGATAGTCTGCCGGAATCCCGTAGACTTCTTTCAGCAATGCGATCGCCTGATTGTGCACTTCTTCATAGAGTGAGCTGCGATGGCTCAGTTCCATGACCGACATGCCGGACCCGCGAAAATCGACCAGTTCCTCCTGCGCTCTCTGCAGCACCGGCAGCGGCAGGGCCGACGGCCCCGCATTGAAATTGTACGCCCTTTGCACCTGCTTGAGCATCTGTTTCTCCCCTTTGCAGCTGAAAAAATGACCGAAAAATGATAATTCTTATCATAGCACAACCGACCGCCTGCCAGCCAGCGAATTTTTGCTGCACCGCTATTCCAGGCTGATCGCCCTGCCGTATTTTCCGCCGCCGCCCGCTGCAAGTTTCAACGTTCCGTTGCGCGCGCTGACGATGTCTCTGGCAATCCGCTCGCCGACCACTTCCGTCAATTCGGCTTCGCTCGCTTGATGCAATACGTTCATTTCCGTTCCAAATGCTTCCAACAACCGTTCCATCGTCTTTTTCCCGACGCCCGGAATAAACTCAAGCGGCACCTGATAGTAGTAAATCGGACGGTGGTCAGGATGCACCGGCTGCGGGCGGTCTGCAATCGCATAAATTCGGTCCAGTACGCCGCGCAACACATGCTGGCCGCCGCACATCGGACAGGTGAACACCGGCGGATCCGCCGGCACCACCTCATTGCAATCGAGGCAGTAGGTGCGGTGGTATTTTCCCAGCTGCGGGGCCAGGCCATAGTTGGCCAGCACGCGGTGGCCGTCTTGCCGTAGCAGCGCCTTTTTCACATCGGCGAAGCTGGTTCCCGCAGCCGCGATCCGGTTGTACTCGCGGCCGATTTTGGCAAGCGAATGGGCGTCCGAATTGGACAGGTATGTGAGATTGGCATGCTCCGAAAAAAGGTCCGCCAGCCCGGTGTCGGCCGACAGTCCCAACTCGAGCGCCGTCACTTTCGAAAGGTCGAGCATCTCGCTCGCTTTGTCCACACAGCTGCCGTACACGCTTTTGTGCGGAGTGAACGCATGGTTGATGATGAACATGCCGCAAAGTTCGGCCGCGATGTCCTGCAGTTCCCGCGATGTGCAGCGGGCGCGCTGTGAGGACAACACCGGGTTGGTCACCCGCGCAGCCAGCCAGTCGGAAAATTCCTGCATCGTCTCCACATCCGGCATCCAGACGCCAAAATGGGCCGCTCCCCCGTGCGGGCCGGCCGTCTCGACCTCAGCCCCCAGCAGCACGGTGGTTTTCCCCTGATAGGTCAGACCGCCGCCCGCCAGCGGAACCAGTTCGCCGGCTGCGATCAACTCGCGAAACTCCTGCAGCACCGGCGGCGACACCGCATCAATAATGCCGACGATGTCGATCCCTTTCCGCTCGGCCGCCTCTTTTACGATTTCAAACAGGCGCAGATCGCGCGACGCTGTGATTTTCACCGGCCGATTGCCAAGCGTTCGGCCGATGTGAATATGCAAATCGAGAAAATACGAGTTCACGTCCGACCCGCCTTCGCCCGCTCCTTCATCCACCAGTACAGCGCGGTGATCGTTTTCGCGTCGGCGATTTCACCGACGGCCAGCAACCGTTCCGCTTCTGCCGCATCCGCCTCGATCACGTCCAGAAACTCGTCGGTGTCCAGCTGCTGCTCCCCTTTCGCCAATCCTTTTGCCAGATACAAATGCAGCAGCTCATCGGCGAACCCCGGCGATGTATACATCGAATGCAGATGCTCGACGACGCTCGCCCGATAACCGGTTTCCTCCAACAGTTCCCGTTTCGCGCATTCCGCCGGGTCTTCGCCCGGTTCCAGCTTGCCGGCCGGAATCTCAACCAGGGTGCGCTCGCACGGTTTACGGAACTGCCGAACCAACAGCACGCGGTCTTCGTCCGTGATTGCTAGCACGGCAACCGCCCCCGGATGGCGCACGATCTCGCGCGTCGCCTGCTTCCCGTTCGGCAGGCGGATGGTATCGACCTGCAGAGAGATCATTTTTCCCTGAAAAATCGTTTGGCTTGAGACAGTCGGTTCCTGCAAATGTTTGTGATCCATGCATATCTCTCCTCTCCATCCGGGAATACTTGTCCAATCCCGGCATACAGTAGTAGCACAGGAAAAAAGTGCAGGGAGTGACCCCCATGAAAACGTATCTGTCCGATACCAGTTTACGCATAGTCGGCAAGGCTTGGCAAATCCGGGCCGCGCTGCGAACATTTGCCGGCAGCAAAATCACGTTGCAGTCCTATCTGGACATGCACGGTCATCCAACGGTCCGCAAGCGGAAATGGAGCGATTCGAGATGGAGACGGCTGTGACCGCGTCGGCTGCCGCCAGCGGTTGGGTGCATGTTCCTGTTGCAAGTTCCACCGCCAATCGTCCGGCAGCGGCCGCCGCCATGAAAAACGGTAGATCCTCCGAGAGTGTCCTGCCCATCGTCGTCAGTTTCAGATCGTAGCAGGCTGCCGCCTGCCGGATGACCGACCCGTCCTGCAGGCAGACCCGGTGCTTCTCCGGAATCTCGTACTCCCGCAACTGCTCAAGAATCGTTTTCAGAGAGGAAGGGTCAAGCAGCGGAACGGCCACGAGCGCGGGCGCCAGAGCCACTTTTCCGAGAGCGGTCAGGGTATGATGGCTGACTCCCCGATGACGCGGCCGTTCATCGGCAAACGAGATGCGCGGGCAGGCAATCGGCGTTCCCTGCAAGCTGGCCGCCGCATTGATGACTTGCCCCTGCTCGACCCCCGTGTGGCCGAATCGGGTACCGGTTCCGACAATCCCCGGCCCCATCGCGGCAATTGCCAGATCCGCTTGCAAAACATACTTGGCAGCCAGTAAGCCGGAATAAAGATTCACCGCCTCCAGATCGCCGCCAAACGAGTGGCCGACTGTCAGCGTTCCGCAGAGAAGTCCTTTTTCCTTCAACTCCGCAACCGTTCTCGAGAATGCAATCGGCAGCGCCGCACCGTCCGTCATCACATACGCCACCCGAAGAGGGCGGGATCCGGACGCAACATACGCGATCGTCGCCGCAATGGCGGGCAGCATGGAGTGAAGTTCTGCCGCAATCACCGGCATGCCCGCAAGCGAATCCTTGTCCCGCAGCGCCTCATGTGCGGGATGAGCCGTCTCCTCACAGCTTAACACACGCACTTGTCCGGGGGTATAGCGCAGTTTCATGATATGCCCGCCATCCCTCCTGCCTGTTCGCGTACGCTGATCAGGCAGCACAAAATGATAGCCGCCCGAACCGAGTCCCAACCGAACCGCAGTGGTGTTCAACAGCACAGTTTCTCCCGGAACAGCAGGAGCGGACAGCTCCGTGTACAGGATCGCCCGCTCCTCCTTATGGCCTACTAATACCGCCAACTCCATCATGCCGTTTTGCTCGCGAATGATCCGCAGCACCTGTCCCTGCTCCACCTGGATCATGCCCGAACACCTGCGGGTACCCGCTCAACGACCGACTCGATGATCCCCAGTACGAGTTTCGTCGCGTTCACCAGATCCTGCACCGTCACCGATTCCTGCGACGTATGGTCATTGGACGCGCCGACTCCCAGATTGACCGACGGAATGCCCGCCTCGTTCAAAATATTGGTGTCGCTGCCGCCGCCCCTCGCCGCGAGTTCAGGGTTCATCCCTGCTTTCCGAACGCCAGCGAACGCCAGGCGGACGACGTCATCGTCCTCTGACAGATTGAAGCCGGAGTAAATTTTTTGCTCCTCCATCTCGAAGCGGGCCCCAAACTTCTCGCACGCCATCGCAAACGCAGACTGGATTCCGGAGAGCTGCGCGGCCAGCTTGTCCTCATTGCGGCTGCGGGCTTCCCCCCACATTTCCACATAATCGCAGACGATGTTGGTCCGCTCGCCGCCTTTGATCACGCCGATGTTGACGGTCGTCTCTTCATCGATCCGTCCCATCCGGACGTGCGAGATGCCGAGTCCGGCCGCCGCAATCGCACTGATCCCGTCTTCCGGGTTGACTCCTGAGTGAGCCGCTTTCCCGTAGATTTTGATGGTAAAATCGATCTCCGTAGGCGAGGCGCCGATGACCACGTGCGGCGGGCCGCCGGAATCCATCACAAATCCGAATTTGGCCCGCAGCTTCTTTTTGTCCAGCAGCCGCGAACCGTTCAGGCCGGTTTCCTCCGCAATTGTAAACACATACTCTAGATCGCCGTGCGGCAGCTGATGCTCCCGAAGCACATGGGCCGCTTCTAGCATCGCCGCGATCCCCGCCTTGTCATCCGCGCCAAGAATCGTTCGGCCATCCGTGCGGATCACGCCTTCCTCCACCTTCGCGACCACTCCCTTGTTCGACACTACCGTATCCATATGGGCGGCAAATAGAATTGGCGCGGCTTGGTGGACCGTTCCTTTTTTTCGCGCAATCAAATTCCCGGCAAACCGGATCGTCTCCGCGCCCCGCATGTCGCCAAGCATTTGCAGCAGATCGCGACCCGCGTCATCCTCTTCCACCTCGAATCCGAGCGACTCCAGCTCCTGCCTCAGATAGTCGGCGATCTCCCGCTCGTGGGACGAGGGGGAATCGATCCGCACCATCTGCAAAAAACGGTCGACCAGACGTTGTTCGTTTACTTCCGCCATGTTCCATCCTCCTGGAAAACGATAACTGAAAACTAGTATGCACAAAATGGCGGAGGCTGAACCGAAGTGCAGGTCCAGCCTCTGACCGATTTTTGCATCTGGCATGCTTTCACCGAATCATGTTTATACCGACCGGTGCTTGCGGATCACGTCGTAAAACCACATCGGGTCGTCCAGATCCGCATGCCGTTTTTCCGCTTCCATCAAGAAAAAATGGATCAACAGCAAAGCGTCCAATTCGTGCAGCGACAGCAGCTCCCGGATGCCGTAGCGCCTCGCCACGTCGAGCCGGATGCGCTGCCCCTCCTCCTCCCGATTGCCGAGCAAACGACCGAACAGAATGGCATGCATCAGATGCGGCGAAATCGTGTACGGGATCGTTTTGCGTTGCTCCAGCCAGCGAATCGTCCGCCCTTCCACCGGATGGGCGTGCGTCCTTTCCACCAAAATCCGGTCCGGCGGGTTCTGTCGAAAAATTTTGTTCAACAGAAACCGCAGTTCCTTTTCCCGAAAAAACCCCCGCTCCAAGACGGCAACCGGCTTGTTCCTCCCTTCCCAGCGAATGTACATCAGTCCCGTCAGGTACCCGGGATCAAGGGCCAGGATGTTCATGGCGCATCCCTACTTTTCATGGAATTCGTGGTTCAGGTGATCCTGATAAAGAGCCAAGAAAGGAGGTTCTTATGGGTACATTGTTTGTAAAACCGGCGAGCTGCAACCAGCAATTCGAAGAGTTCGGCGTGTTTCTTGAACAATCACAAATCGGCAATCTGTTTGTGTATTACGATCGCGGCTCCGCAACTGTCGATGGCTCGATTTATTTGCCGAACGATCTACCAAAACCGGCAAGCATATCAGGAGGAACTGCCCTCACCCGCCTTCCGTTACGGCTACCCGAACAGTTGGTAACCCGCTTATTTTTATTATATACCGAACGAAAGCCGGCCGGTACAGGCTGATCACGGCCTGTTCCGAACCGGCTTCCGAATTGGTTTGCCGCCCGTTTGCGCCGCGGGGTTCGTTGCCGATGCGATCCTCTGCTGCGAGAGGTTCAGGATCGGTTCGGAGACAGGCGGTTAATCGAGCGGTTCGATATACACGATCGATGTCATCGGAAAGATGCGCCGTCGGTGATCGGTCAGTATGGAAACAAAATGTTCCGTCAGGCCGGTCAGTTTCCCCTCGTGCTGGCGCTGCTGGATATCCTGCAGCCGCACGCTCTGGTTGATCAAATCGTGGATCATGCTGGCACCTCCATTGATTTGGCTCTCATATTGGAGGATGCCCCGTTCACCCGATTCGAATCCCGTCACCTGTCACGACACACGGCTCGACATCGATCGCATCGACTGCACACCAGCAGAAACGATCGACCGGGAGCGATTCGCGAAGCTGGGCCATGTCCCTTTGCAGTTCGATCATTTCCTGCAGGACGACGGGGGTCCGTTTGACCACCGGGTCCTCCCGCACCAGCAGCAGGAGAAATTCGGAAAATTGGCCGATGCCCCGAAACGTCAGATAGGTGAGACGTTCGACTTCAAATTTGAGTTGAAACACCAAAAGAAAACCGGACTGCAGGAACGCGTCGGCGATTTTTTGCGCCGCCTGCACGAAGCTGTTGAACACCCGCTCGCGCCCTTTCAGATAATGGCCAACCGCCGGTTCCAACGCCTCGACACGTCGGCGGGTCTGTTTGATCCGTTCGACAATGCTCGCATTCAAATCCCTGATGGAGATGATTTGCTGCAAAAGCGGCAGTGGGTGCGTATAATCGGGCATGGTGCTTCCTCCCAAAAGACGTCCTGCCACTATGTTATGAAGGTAATGCGAAGGGTGGCAATCTTCTGCCTACTCCAGCCTGAAGTCTTACAGGCTGCCGGATCAGCGGGGCAGATTTTAGCTGTTAGCAGAATGAAAAAGCTACCTACAGGAAAGGGTTATGCACTCTGTTTAACTTCCACTGTATGCGGATTGGACATACGATTGAGTACCAGATAATGTAGCCGCTCACGCTATTTGGCGGTGAATTTCTCACCGCCATTGTCGTGAGCGCTCTACCGTCAATCCGCCAGCCGAGTGAGCGCTGTGTCGACAGTCATCGCAGGCACGAGAAAGCAGCCGGTTAACCGACTGCTCCCCGTTGCCGATC